>NZ_JAUBTU010000053.1:0-49215 GCF_036705085.1 Microcoleus sp. B6-A1 | reverse complement strand
TGTTGAATGGGGGTGGGGCGTCCCGCCCGTCAACAAAGGTGGGGGGGGACGCCCATCCCACGATCGTCTTACGGCACATTTTGTACAGCTTTTAAGTTGCTACTAACTAATTGACTGCTCGATCGCAATTTCCATGCAAAACTCAGTCCCTCGATCGCCAAACCGATCGAACTTGGTTTCTATACCACATATATTAGCTTTTTGTCAAGACATAGATATCACTTTTGGGATGCTTAACTGAGTGATAGGAAATTTTATAAAGATTTACAAAAGAAACGTGTCAGAATGAAGACAATAAGGTAATGGGTAACAGACAAGGAGGCACTGATGGTAGCGCTGACTGAACGAGTCCAACGCAGATTGACGGTGGAAAAAGTCGAAATTGCCCCTGATACAACGGCAATTCGATGCCTGGACTGGGATAGAGACCGCTTTGACATCGAATTCGGACTCAAAAACGGTACAACTTACAACTCATTCATCATTCGCGGTGAAAAAACAGCCCTCGTCGATACCTCGCACGAGAAGTTTCGCCAGCAATACATGGACACTCTGACGGGCGAAATTGACCCGAAAGAGATTGACTATCTAATTATCAGCCACACCGAACCAGACCACAGCGGTTTAGTCAAAGATGTGCTGGCGCTGGCACCCCAAGCGATTGTCGTGGGGGCGAAAGTAGCAATTCAATTTTTAGAAAACCTTGTACACCAACCATTTGAGCGATTGGTAGTCAAAAACGGGGACAAACTAGATTTAGGAAACGGCCACATTATCGAATTTGTATCGGCCCCGAACTTGCACTGGCCCGATACTATTTTCAGCTACGACAGCAAAACTCAAGTGCTGTTCACCTGCGACGCTTTCGGGATGCACTACTGTTCCGACAGCACCTTCGATGACGATTTAGCAGCAATTGAGGAAGATTACCACTTTTATTATGAGTGTTTGATGGGTCCCAATGCTCGATCGGTACTCGCTGCGATGAAGCGGATGGCAGAGTTGGGAGAAATTGGTACAATTGCCACCGGTCACGGCCCGCTGCTGCGACACAATGTGGTGGAACTTACCGCACGCTACAAAAAGTGGAGCCAAGCGCAAGCTAAGGCAGAAACCACTGTAGCGGTATTTTACACCTCCGACTACGGATTTAGCGATCGACTCAGCCAAGCGATCGCCCACGGTATCACCAAAACCGGTGTTGCTGTGGAAATGATGGATTTGAGAATCGCCGACTTGCAAGAAGTCCGCGAACTTGTCGGTATCGCCGTCGGTATCGTGATTTGTTCGCCGCCGAGTAGTGGTACTGCTGCTGTGAATGCCGAAGCTGCTATCAACACAATTCTAGTTGCTGCTAACAACAAACAATCTTTCGGTTTGTGCGAATCCGGCGGTGGCGATGACGCATCGATTTACCCGCTGCGAAACAAGTTCAAAGAGTTGGGTTTAAAAGAGGCATTTCCCAACATTTTGATTAAAGAAACGCCGACAGAAGCGATTTATCAACTTTGCGACGAAGCCGGCACCGACTTGGGACAGTGGCTGACGCGCGACAAGGCTGTCAAACAGATGAAGGCCCTCGACAGCGACCTCGATAAAGCCTTGGGACGGATCAGCGGCGGACTGTACATCATTACCGCCCAAAAAGGCGAGGTTAGCGGTGCGATGTTGGCTTCTTGGGTAACTCAAGCCAGCTTTAAACCGCTGGGTTTAACAATAGCAGTTGCGAAGGATCGGGCGATTGAATCGATGATGCACGCGGGAGATAAATTTGTTCTCAACGTGCTCGAAGAAGGCAATTATCAAACTTTGATGAGGCACTTTTTAAAGCGTTTTGCTCCTGGTGCCGATCGATTTGCCGGAGTTAAAACTCAACCAGCAACCAACGGTTCTCCGATTTTGACAGATTCCTTGGCTTACATGGAATGCGAAGTAGTCAGCCGGATGGAACTTTCGGATCATCATATCGTATATGCGATCGTCGATAACGGTCGCGTATCCAATCCCGATGCACTGCCGGCAGTTCACCACCGCAAAGTGGGAAATCACTATTAGGATGTCAGTTGACGGTTGACAGTTGACTGTTGTCAGTTGACTGTTGGCTGTTGGCAGTTGTCAGAAGCAAGAGGGAAATTCAACGATATATTGATTGACTGTCTGAATCAACACACCCCAAACGTATTAGTAAGGTGCGTCAGCCGATGTTTTATTCGACTTCATCATCGACTATCTACTGACGCACCCTACAATTAGAGTCCAGGACGCAACTGGCTACGCACAAACTCTCAACGTTGGGTGCTTGTGGCGCACCTTACGGGGTTTCTGGGTGTTGGGTGCGCCACCAGCAGCAAACCGGGCAAACCGTTGTCATTTAGACTCCATTTTAACGAGGGGAATTGCCAATGCCTGCCAATCTTTTAGAAGACCGAGATTACACAATTATTATTGCCAGAAGCGATGCCAGCAGAGACCCTCACCATCCTTGGTACGAGGAGTGGGTAGAAGCACAGGCATCTCTGATTGACTTAGCAAAAAAATGTCAGGAATTTGACAGCGACGGCATCACCGTTTACGAAGCTTCTACTCCTATGTGGAAGTACAAAAATTCAAATGTTGGCCGGTTAGCTGAAATTTTGCAGCGACAAAATACGGAACCGCATTCAGAAATCCCGAATGCAACTAATTTGGAAGAAGCTCTGAAAGCAACTTTTAGCGATTATTTCGCAAGCAAACCAAATCCCAAAGGGAAGAACGGAGCAATAATTGTTGCAGTCATAGATCAACAACCAGAAAATACCGCTGCTGTTGCCGAAATAATTGTAAGTGCGGCCAATAAAATAGATAAAGATGAAGAAATTGGAGTGAGCTTTATCCAAATTGGGGATGATTTGAAAACCAGGAAATTTCTGACTGACCTGGATACCAATTTACAGGGTAGAGGTGCAAAGTTTGACATTGTAGATACCAAGTTTTGGCACGAAATCAAAAGAAGTTCTGTAGTTCAGTTTCTCATAGGTGCAATTAATGACTAACACTTTGACTCCTAGACTCGCATCGGATGCCAAACCCCGCGATGTGCAGTTTATCCCGATCGCACTTGATACATTTATTCTGCGATCGCGCACTTGGGATAGACTAAAATTTGAAGTCGAGTATTCGCTGCAAAAGGGTACGACAGCCAATAGCTATATTATTCAAGCTGACAAAACTGCTTTGTTCGATCCGCCGGGGGAATCTTTTACTCAAAATTACATCGATTTTTTACAGCAACGGGTGGACTTGACCAAGCTGGATTACATAATTTTGGGGCATTTCAATGCTAACAGGTCAGTAACAATTAAAGCTCTGTTAGAATTAGCTCCTGAAGTAGCTTTGGTTTGCACGAATCCTGCGGCAATTAGTTTGCGAGCCGCTTTTCCAGACCAAGAATTAAACATTATGGTCGTTCGGGGAGAAGAAACTCTCAACTTAGGAAAAGGTCACGCCTTAAAATTCATCGCGACTCCAACTCCCCGTTGGCCCGATCAACTTTGCACCTACGATCCGCACACTCGAATCGTGTTCACTGACAAACTATTTGGAGCTCACGTTTGCGGCGACCAAGTATTCGATGAAGGGTGGAGCGTTTACAGCGAAGATCGGCGCTATTATTACGATTCCCTGCACGCATCTCAGGCAAAACAAGTGCTGACTGCAATGGATAAATTCGCCGATTTACCAGCAGCATTTTATGCTCCCGGTCACGGCCCGATCGTCCGTTACGGCCTTAATGAACTGAGCAATTTGTATCGGGAATGGAGCCAGCAACAAAATTCAAAAGACTTGACAGTTGCTTTGATTTATGCTTCGGCTTACGGAAATACGGCTACTTTAGCGCAGGCGATCGCCAAAGGAATTACTAAAGCCGGCGTTGCGGTGGAAAGTATCAACTGCGAATTTGCCGAACCCGGAGAAATCCAAGAGGCGATCGAAAAATGCGCGGGATTTATCATCGGAACTCCCACGCTAGCAGGACACGCTCCGACGCAAATTCAAACTGCTTTGGGAATTGTTTTATCTACCGCAACTAAGAGCAAATTAGCGGGGGTTTTCGGTTCTTTTGGCTGGAGTGGAGAAGCGATCGACTTAGTGGAAAATAAGCTGAAAGATGCTGGCTATCGAATTGGATTTGAGCCGATTCGAGCCAAATTTAAGCCGACGGCGGCGACGATTCACGAGTGTAAAGAAGCGGGAACGGATTTTGCTCAAGCTTTGATTCGATCGCAAAAATTGCGGGCACCGAAACCGCAGTTAGCAGCGGGTAGCGATCGCACTGAACAAGCCGTAGGGAGATTGGTTGGTTCGCTGTGCGTACTCTCGGCGAAGCGGGGGGAAGTCGCCAGTGCGATGCTGGCTTCGTGGGTTTCGCAAGCAACGTTTAATCCGCCCGGTGTGACGATTGCGGTGGCGAAAGATCGATCGATCGAAGCTTTGATGTATGCCGGAGATAAATTTGTGCTCAACATCTTAGCAGAAGGGCGACAGTTGCGGAAGTATTTCATGAAAAACTTTGCTCCCGGAGAAGACAGATTTGCCGGAGTCGAAACAATGGAAGCTAGCAACGGCTGTCCGGTTTTAACTGAGGCTCTAGCTTATCTGGAATGCGAAGTGATAAGTCGGATGGAATGCGGCGATCACTGGGTAGTTTATGCGGCGGTTGAAAACGGTCATTTGCTGCAAAATGACGGAGTGACAGCGGTGCATTACCGGAAATCTGGGAGTCATTATTAAGCTACGGCTAGGACACGGCATTGCCGTGTCCCTACAAATATATCGAAGTTTTTATCTGCGTTAATCCGCGTTCATCTGCCCTCATCTGCGGCTTAAAAACCGATTTACTTTTCCTCACCAGTCTTTTCCGGCCACAGATAAATAGCGCCAGAAATCAAAGTTAAAGCCACAGAAACCCAAAAAGCAATTAATGCGGGAAAATTCCACGCTTCAGACAAAGGAGCAATTAAAAGTGCGATCGCCACAATCTGACTCACCGTCTTCAACTTCCCCCAAATATTAGCTCCCGAAATCGTAGTTTTATTAACACGCCACCCCGCAATTGTCAACTCCCGACCAAAAATCAAAAACACTCCCCAAGCCGGGATTTTCCCCAACTCAATCAACACTAAAAGCGGCGCGAGCACCAACAATTTATCCACCAAAGGATCGAGAAACTTACCCAAATCGGTAATTTGATTCAGCTTCCTAGCCAAATAGCCGTCCAGCCAATCAGTAGCCGCAGCTACCACAAAAATTGCGGTGCAAATCCAGCGGCTTTGCGCGCTTGGGTCGTACAAACCGTAGAGCAGAAAAGGTACTCCCAGTAAGCGAGAAAAAGTAATCAAATTAGGCAAATTCATAAATCAAAAATTAAGGGCTACTCTACGGAGGCTTTCCTTAATTTAACATTTACACGACTGATAATCAGGTGGATTTACTTAATTTAAAAACATTCTGATTATACTTGTGACAAGATTGGATAATTTATCGGATCAATTTGTTGTGTCGCCTCACGCGCTCGAATTCGATTTTTACTGCCGATTGGCGATCGTAACTGGCTAGAAAAATTCTGCAACAGAGTTCACTAGCTCAGGGTAATCTTTGGCGATCGCAGCTACCGAGAAGGCGAAACTGGGCTGGGAAATTGGCATGAAGAAAAAGGATCTGCGGATTTCTGGTCAAAGACGAAACTCCTGTTGCCTTTAAAGAGACAGCAGGAGATAAAAACTGTCAAGGGACAGAATATAGATTTGTGCGGTGGTGGCAAGAAAACATGAACTTACTTACCGCGTCTAAAGCCAGTTTGCGCTTGGTTTGGGCTTAAAATTTGTTTAAGTCCCGTTAATTAAATGAGTGGTTCCTCAACGAAATGCGAGGCGTTAAATTGACGCACTCCTTGAACCACAGCTAGCGTTTCCGCTTGAGAAATCGGAATTCCGGCTTCAGGCGTGACGTAGATCCGGGTACTCGGAGTAGCAACCCCGTTAACTGTCAGCGAGATGTTCTGGAACGATAGCTGCTCAAAGGTAATCCCCTCCAGTAAGAAGTAGTCAGTCCCTTTCACGAAGTCCACGATGTAGTCACCAGCAGGAGGAGTAATAACTGGCTCACCGGGATCGATTGGTTCGGGCACAAAATCGGTGAACAGCAACTGGAAGTAGTCGGTGTCAGCCCCGCCGGTTAGCGTGTCGCGGGCGGTTTGAGTTTCCGCATCTTCGCCGCCAAACAGCAGGTCAATGCCAGCACCACCGATGATGCGATCGACACCTGCACCAGCATCCAGGAAGTCATCGCCTGCGCCACCATTGAGGACATCATTGCCAGCCAGTGTTTCAGCAACTCCCTCGTCGCCATAGATAGTGTCATTGCCACCCAGACCATTGAGGTTGTCATTGCCCTCGCCGCCATCAATGAAGTCGCCTTCAGCGCCACCCCTGATGGTTTCTAAGCCAGTGCCACCTAACAGGGTGCTAGAGCCAGCGCCACCATCAAGGATGTCATTGCCATCCCCACCATCGAGGAAGTCAATGCCATCGCCACCATTGAGGAGGTCATCTCCGGCATAGCCGTAGAGGGTGTCGTTACCGTTGCCGCCATCGAGGATATCGTTGCCGCCGCCCGCTAAGCTGTCCCCTTCTCCGTAGAGAGTGTCGTTACCGTCGCCGCCAACCAGGGAATCCGCTCCCCCAAACACTAAACCTTCTGAGTCATCGCCGTAGATCACGTCATCGGTAAAGCCGCCAATCACGGTGTCATCGCCAACACCGCCCAATCCTGTGTCCTCGAAACCTACAAAGAGTTGGTCTTTTCCAGCCCCACCATCGAGGAAATCTTTACCATCGTTGCCATCGTCGGCATTTGAGCCTCCGTACAGGGTGTCATTGCCATCCTCGCCATACAATGAGTCTTCGCCTGAATCGCCAAAAAGTCGATCGGCTCCCATTCCACCATACAGGTTGTCCTTATCCAGCCCACCGTAGAGGAAGTCGTTACCATCCTCACCATATAGATCGTCTTCGCCGTTTTCTCCAAAGAGTCGATCGGCTCCAGCACCACCATATGCAGTGTCTTTGTCCTCTCCACCGTAGATGCTATCGTTACCGCCTAAGCCATACAGCAGATCTTCCTTGCCAAAGCCGCGAATAGTATCCGGGTTATTGGTTCCGGTCAGAGTATCGGGCAGTTCTGTTCCATTTCTGACAGCCATAATTTTCTCCTAGTGTTAGGTAAATTTCTCGTGGTTATCGAAAATTTGGGTCTTAAACCCCGTCCTTCGCTTGACGGCTTGATGCTAGAATGTAAACAAGTCGCCACAGGCAGACCATTAGGAGACTCTCAACAAACGTGGATAGAAGGTAAGACTACCTCGGTACTACATCTCAAGGTCGCGTCAAAGAATCACTGCTCATGAAGAGACGGTGAGGTATATCAAGTGAACTGGGCACATAGCCCCAAAGTTATTTATGCACCCTAGAATTCGGTGCTTGGTTACCGCTGGCAATCCTCACAACTCCCCCTTCCAACCTGGAAAAAGAGGGGGGGAGCGAGGCCCCAATAGAAAAAATAAACCGTGAGCACCCATTAGACAGAATCGGAATTGAGGTTACGAGAACTGGAAGATTGGACGATTGGTCGAGCTGACATTGGTGGTCACATTAGCCGCCGTAAATGAAGTGTTAGCTAGGGTGATCAACAGCGCGCCTGTACCAAAACCGGCATCGCCAGCAATGCCATTACCCGATCGCAATAGAGTGTTCGCGCCAGACTGCACCACATCGATCGCTGGAATGCCACTGAAGGATAGGATGTCTCCGCTGGCTCCGAGGGTGAAACCATTCACGCGATCGGAACCATGACCACTGCGGTAGTGAATGGTATCTCTGCCACCCCCGCCCGTCAGGGTGTCATTTCCCGCAGCACCAAACAACGCATCCTGACCCGGCCCACCGATCAGGATATCAGCACCGCTACCGCCATCGAGGTAATCATCCCCGTCACCGCCGTTGAGGGAGTCATCGCCGTCAAGCCCGAAGATATTATCTTTGGTGGAGGTTCCAGTTAGGGTATCGTTGCCGCTAGTCCCGATCGTCAGACCCACAACATCGACTGCATTGACCCCGGTCATGTTCGCCCCGACCATAACGGCATCGGTGAAGTTGGCTTTGCCCAGGTTGGCATTGGTGAAGTTGGCATTAGTGAAGTCGGTACCGATAAAACTCGCCACTTCCAGGCTGGCGCCTGTCAGATTGACGTTTCTAAACTTGGTCAGGTTATCCCCAACCGCCTCCCTCAGGTTTGCGCCTGCCAGGTTTGCCCCTGTAAAGTTGGCTCCAGCCACATTACTCTTCTCAATAAAAGCGTTGTCTAACTCGACTCCACCCGTCAGGTTAGCGCCAAGGAGAATTGCTCCACCCAGGTTGGCATTGCTGAGATCAGCAGCAACCATGATTGCATTGCTCAAATCAGCACCGTCCAGGAATATGCCTTCTGCAATCACCTGAGTCAGGTTCGCGTTGTTCAACTCAGAATCTGCGAAACTAGCACCGCCCATTTGAGTGCGCGTACCATTTGGATGAGGGCTGAAGTCAGCACCTGAGAGATTGACATCTTCGGCAGTAAAGCCAGTCAAATTGGCTCCGCGAAAGCGAGAATTTGTCAGTGTCAACCCCTCGGGTGGGTTGGTATCGGTCAGATTAACCCCACTCAGGTTGGCAAGGTCAAAGATGGCGTTGCTGAGGATAATGTCTGTGAAATTAGTCGATATGTCGAATTGAGCGCCGGTAAAGTTCGCATCGATCAACAAGGTTCCTTCGAGACTAGCACCCTGGAATTTGGCATTCGTCAAATTGGCACCCGTAAAGTCAGCCGCTTTCAGATTCGCCTGATAGAAATCAGCACCCGTAAAGTTGGCTCCTCTTAGATTAGGTCGCTCCGACTGTTCGCCACTGAGATTAGCCTCATGGAGAATGGCATTGGTCAGGTTGGCGTTGGACAGGTTGATGAATTTTGTGCTGATCAGCGACAGATTTACCCCAGTTAGGTTGGCGCCACTGAAATTGACGTTCTCTAAGTTCGCTTGAGAAAAATTTGCTGGTCCAAAGCTGGCATTGGCAGCAAAGATGGCATCCGTTGCATCTACATTCAGCAGAAAGGCTTCTTCAAAGTTTGTACCTCTGAGTTGAGTGCGCGTACCTTGAGCGTTGCGCCTGAACAAGACGTTTTCTAGTCGGGCTTTGAAGAATGTGGAACCATTCAGGTTTTGCCCACTAAAGTTATTGCCGACTAAACTTTGATTGCTAAAGTCTTGTGCTACCATTTGTAGTTACCCAAAAGTGAAAACATCTGTTTTGAAGAGCATGAAGGAATTGGTCTGGACTTGAGACTTTAGACTCAAATATTTTTAATAGCTGAATCTGGCTACATCTTATGAGCCCATACGGTTCAGATAAGCCCGATCGCTCCTAAAAAAAGGGCGGGACAAGAGTGTTCTCTCCCGTCCTGGGAGGGAGATGCGAGGCGGATCTCCGAGTAACAAACAGTGTTAAACCAAGCGTATTGGCTTATAACTGGCTTGTATCATAGATTTTTAGCTAAACCCGCCCCCACCAGAGACACTGTTTTTTTGCCCTTGCCTGCATATTGGAAGACTAAATAGCACCGGTAAAGAATTGGTAAAGATTCTTGAAGTTAACAGTTTCTTTACACAAGCTTTAAAAAAAAGCACACTTTTATAAAGTTTGTGTAAATTTTTTCTAAAAAAGCATAATTCATGATAATAAAATCCAGTATTTTTACTGAAAAAGCACAAACTGATTCTGGCTATTCGCTGTTATGGCCTTCGTCAGGGCAACGCTCTTGACTCCTGAATTCTGCTGTAAGTGCTGCGGGTTCTGGGTATACTTTTTTTATTCAAAACTTACGCAACTGGCACAATTGGTAGGGTTGCCCGAAACCTGAAACCCTTGATAATCGACCAATAACAACGAGGTCTGACGCACCATACAAGTTGACTTAAGTGTGACAGTTGCGTCCAGGACTATGATCTTTATCTAAGGGCGATCATAAGTTTATATACTTACCGATAACTATCGGTGCGAACATCCCAAGAATTGTGAGTGGCTCTAACAATTTTTGGCATTGCTGCTGCTAGAGGATAGAGAGCAAAACTCGCCAACCCGCAGGCAAATAGACTATTTTTTTTATGATAATTTGGTAATTGGAAATACAGAATTTAATGGAGAATTGTGGATTTTAAAAATATCTCGATCGACCTGCAATTCCTGGTCTTTAACCACGATCGCATTCGGCTGCTTCTGCCGCAACCAGCGGCGCAGACTAAGCACCCATAACCCCCGCACAAATCGCCTGATTAATCCCCACCGGCGACATTCCCGCGGGGCTGACCAAAGTATTCAATTCACAGTTAAACTACTGCACAAAAGGCACTCCCAGCAAGCGAGAAAAAGTAATTAAATTAGGCAAATTCATAATAGAAAGAAGTTCGGCAACGCGCAGTGAATGGGGATTTAACGGATGTAACAGATATCAGGAAGAAGTCAATCGATTTTAGATTTTAGATTTTAGATTTTAGATTTTAGATTTTAGATTTTAGATTTTAGATTTTAGATTTTAGATTTTAGAATTGACCCCACGAATAAATACGTTCGGCAAGTTTCATCGGATACAGGTTTTTTATTTCTGGATCCTGAGTCTGCTTTCGGAATGAATCCGGGGGCTTATATCCTGGATGTTTTCGCTCAGAAGTCGCTCCTGCAATTCATTAACTGTCGATCCAGTTCTATGATATAATCTCTGCCGTAAGATAGATTTTCTAATCCTTGTACCAGATTTTCTGGCAGGTCTTGGGCAATTTCACTGCTACAGGAACCAGCAGCTAAAGCAATAGTTGCTACTGTATCGACATCTCCCGAAAAGGCAATGCAATCTTGGAGCAGTTTGCTCATACTATCATGGAGCATGACAGCAGTAATAGCTGCTCTAACACAGACCAAACCTTTAGTGCTGACTTCTCCTTGCCAAGGTATCGACCACTCCCCAGGGACGTGTCTTTCTAGAAAATTTCCCAAATTCTTCTTTAAACCTAGCTGATAAATAAAGTAATGGGACATCAAAGCGGCCGCTATAGCTGCATTAATGCCATCGGGACTATTGTGGGTAATTGCAGCTTGAATGGTAGCATTTTCGATGACTTTTTCAATAGTAGGAAAAAAGCCAATGGGGCCGGCTCGCATCGCCGATCCGCTTTTATCGCTAGCGGAGTTAATTTTTTCTAAGAATTCTTTTCCGTCTTGAACTTGTAGCAAAAAATTGTAAAATTTCCCAGCATAACCAAATCGCCGATCGCGGTGAAAAGCTGCAACAAATTTGCTGGCTAAAAGTTCCGGCGTCCAAGGTTCTCGGCTGACGATAGCTTCTGCAACGGCTAAACTCATCTGCGTATCGTCTGTGTAACATCCAGGCGGGATATCGTGACGGGGATGCTTGATGTAACCGTTGAGATTGTTGTACAATTCGATCGTCTGCTGGTCAACAAACTCAAAACCCGCACCATAAGCGTCACCAATCGCTAATTCTATTAACATATATTTAATCCGTTTCCAACTATTTCATCCCCAGTTTTTTCCTAAAATAATAAAAAAAACAACCCAAAACAACTTACCTATCTAACACGCACCGTTTTTGCTGAAGACCACCCAAATTGTTTTGCAAATCAGAGTGATGTCGTAGACAACAGACCACTTGCCCTGATAGTCGAGATCCATCTGCACAATATCGTTAAAGTCTTTAACTCCAGACCGTCCGTGGACTTGCCACTCCCCAGTCAGCCCGGGTTTGACATTTAAACGCTGCCAGTGGTTCTCCTCATAGGCAGCAACCTCATCGGGAGTTGGCGGTCGAGTTCCCACCAAACTCATGTCGCCGACTAACACATTCCAGAATTGAGGCAACTCATCCAAACTCGTGCTCCGCAAGAAGCGGCCGACGCGGGTAATTCGCGGGTCATTTTCATTCTTAAAAATGTGACCCTTGGCTTGGTTGCTAACTAAATGTTTGAGCTTTTCTGCATCGACAACCATCGATCGAAATTTCCACATTCTGAAATGTCGCCCTTGGAAGCTGCAGCGGACTTGACTGTACAGCAGCGGGCCCCGATCGTCCAACAGCATCGCCACTGCCACCGGCACCGCCACCACAGCAGCAATTGCCAGTCCCAGCAGCGCACCCAAAATATCGATCGACCGTTTTACCTTGCTCGTTACGGATCGGTGATGCTGTTGTTTTGATACACAGACTTTGTAAGTAGATTCTTGAAAAAATAAGGACAGCATTTCTGATAATGATGATTTCGACGAGGCACCCATCGGAAATTTCATATGATTGGTCTCAACTTTAACGATCTCTTACGTCCATCTTATTAGCCATCCCAAATCTGCAGAACCTGAAATGCTGAGCTTTGCACAATCTTTAAAAATCAATCACACTTTTATAAAGTTTCTATGTATTTTCTATGAAAACGTATAAATTTTATGTAAACTTACGTACATTTACAAAAAAAAGTTAGTCCTGGACGCAAAAAAACCTGGTTTCGACTAGGACTCTTCCCGGAAGACAGGGAGGATTCTACTGAGAAACCGGGTTTTCTGCCGTTTAGCGATAAATATCGGTGCGAACATCCCAAGCAAGTGTTAGCGGCTCTAACAATTTTTGCTGGCTGCTAGAGGCGAGTTTGCCTAAATATTCGCGAACAACAGAGGCGTGTTCCAGATTCAAACGATAACCCCGTGAGACATCTTCAAAGAAAAGTGGCTCAGCCAAAATTGCTTCCCAATCAGGATTTTGCCTCGACTCCTCGGCCAGCAGCATGAAATCTTCCTCCGCAGGCACAAGTCCCGCCGGCAAATTTCCTTCCAAAATCCGCAAAATCCGGGGCTCGCAGGTGCGGGTATTCACGCCTTGGCGTTCCAACAACTGCAAAATTTCCTGAAAGCTCAAAGTTTCCTGGCCCAAAACCTGCATTAATTCCCACAGCAGAAAAAAGTCGCTGTACTGCTGCTGCGACACATCCAAAATGTGAGGATAGAGAGCCAAACTCGCCAACCCGCAGGCAACTCGACCAATTTTTTGGGGGAAATTTGTACTTTGAGATACAGAATTTAATGCAGAATTGTCAATCTCAAAAATATCTCGATCGCCCTGCAATTCCTGGTCTTGAACCACGATCGCATTCGGCAACTTCTGCCGCAACCAGCGGGCGATCGCAGGCCAAGCACCCATACCCCCCGCACAAATCGCCTGATTAATCCCCGCCGGCGACATTCCCGCGCGGCTGAGCAAAGCATTCAATTCACGGTTCAACTGCTGCACAAAAGGCACTAAAACCAGACTTTCCAAATCTTTGCGCTTCACATCCCAATGCTGCTGGCCAATATCCAAAGTAAAACTTTTTTGATGTTGCAAAATAACTTTTATTTGTCTTGCCGCCTCTAACAATTGCAGGCCAAAAGCAGAACCTTGTAACCGCTGCTGCAATTGATAGCGGTTCGGCAAATCTGGATGCCCCGGACGTGGCAAATCGATCGACATTCCCCACGTTTCATTTTTAGCCAACAACTGACAGATAATATCCTGATCGAAAGCATCGCCAGCAAAACCAAAACTCTGGCAAGTAAAATCAGCACGAGTTAAATCTTGAAGATTGGACGGCAACTCAACTAAAGCTAATTCCACCGTCGCCGCCCCCGCATTCAAAATCAAAGTTCCCCCGCTAAAAGACGAAGCATTCACAGTCAGCGGTGCAGCTTCTTCACCGTCCTTAGCAGAATCCACGGCTGACGACTCGACTTCCATGCCATTTTTCACAGGAGTTACAGCAGCAAGCAAAGTGGCGATCGCATCTTCCACCACAAAAATTTGCGAACCAGAAGCCACCAGAGACGCGCCCAAAACCGCCTCCCGCAGATTAAACCGATAAACATCCGACCAACCCGCCGGAGTCCCCAAAATTACACCCCGCAAGTCTAAAAGCGCCGCATCGAGAGTTTCTGGCGTCAGTCCCGAAGCCCTACAGATTAAATTAGAAACTGGCAATCCTGCAAAATTCGCCCTTGGTGCAGAATCCAAACTTTCCCCTGATTCGGCAAATTTTTGCCCCTGCGTCCTCGGATTCAAAGTAGCCAGCAGTGCCCGCACACATTGCAGCGGCAAGGCGATCGAGAAAGCCTGCAAGGGCGACCACTGCAACAGCGGTTCGTACATCCCAGCAGCCTCCCGCTGATAAGGAATGCCCACCTTTAAAGGCAATTTAAAATTTTCCAGTAAAAATTCTCCGACAGGCAAAGCCTGGGGTCGGAATCCCACCGACTTGACTGTCACCTCTGACCCTGGGCTCCCTGGGGCTGTTTGGGCCAGCACCGCAGCCGAGGGAATCCGACAACTGGCGTCTGCTGCCCAAGCCTCAGCCTGCGATGTTTCCCAGTAAATCGGGTGCAATTCGCCGCTGGTGCGATCGAGCAAAGCCGCAGACAGGCCGCTGGAACCAAAATCAATGCCCAAATACCAGCTAGAATTCTGGCGTTCTGGGGATGGGGCGATCGCACCTGCTGCAGAATGCCCAGCCGAGTCTTGCTGCTGTGTTTCGGCAAACTCGCTAAAATCGGTTTTCCCCTCAACAACTCCTGCTTTACTCTCTGTCGAAATTAGGTTTTTTTTTTGACTTTCTGGAGCACTCGATCGCAGTTCGTTAGTTTCTGCAGTTTCTGGAGGGGGAGAATCAGTCAAAGGTCGATCGGTCTCGGTTAAACTAGCCAAAATCTCGTCTAGCGTCAAATTCGAGTCCTCTTCCTCCGCAAACAAATCATCCTCAAGTTCGTTTTCCAAAACAAAGGGTTCATCATCAGAGGAGAGTTCCAACACATCGGAGAACAAATCCTCCAGCGTGCCGAGTTCTTCCTCTGCCGCCTCCGCAAAGGGATTGTTTGCAATGCCTTCGGGGGAACTCGCCGATAAATCCAAGCTGTTAGCGGCTGAGAAATTCGATCGCCCGAAGCTAGTATTTTCCAATCCCTCCAGATTGTAGAGGTCTGCCTCCAAAAGTTCCAGAGTATTGTTGTCCAAATTTAGAGCTCGATCGAGGTCATCTTCTAATGCCTCGACGGGCAGCAAATCCTCGTCCGGCGAAGCTTGGATGTACCCATCATCGAGCCCCTGGGAGGATGAGTCGAACTCGCCAGTTTGAACGTCACCGGCACTCGGCACACGGGGCCCGGCACTGGGGGGGTTTGGGCTAATTTCTGCAGGCGTTCTCAACGGCAAAGCTGCTGATTGAGGCACAGTAGCGCCGAACTGCTCGCTGAGGTTTTGAGCCGTTTCTAGATTTTCTCGATCGTCCGCGTCAAGTTGCACCTCGGCGGTTGAGGCTGGTGCTTCTGAAACTTGAGGTACTGTTGCCACTTGCGGTTCAAATAAATCGGCACTATCTAAAGTTAGAGACTCTAGAGAATTACCCCTTACAAAGTCTGAATCTTCATCTACTAAAATCTCTTCCTGAGATTCGCCTTCATCCAGCAGATTTACAAACAAATCTTCGGTCATTTTTAGCGCTTCGGCAGTTTCCTTCTCCGTCGCCGTTTGATATTCTACACCTTCACTTTTTGTCTCAATTACAGTATTTTCTACCGGGAAATTTTCGACTTGTAATTCTACTTCAGGAACCGCTTCTCCCGCGAACAAACTTGCATACAAATCCTCAATCTCTTCTTCGGTTTCTGTTAACCTATTCTCCGAGTCACCGCCAGTAAACCGAGCTGCATTTCGAGATATTTCGGGGGTAGAACCCAACAAATTATCTTCCGACTCCGGGAGCAAAATTGGGGCTTGAATGCGGTCGCGGTCGCGCCTCAACTGTGTGAATTGCGGAGAAATTTCTGTACCGGCGTAGGGAAATCTGTCTTGTTCTCCGAATTCGCCGGTGCGAATTTCCTGCACCGAGTCTCCCGTCTGAGTCTCTGCAGTATTTGAAAGGGCGGGAGCGACAGGAGATTCATCCGCTGCCGTTGGGGTGACGGTTTCGAGATTATTTGCTAAATCGATCGGCTGTTGAACGTAGGAAGAAGCTTCTCGCCCCAACTGTGAGGCCAAGTGGTTGACCAAAGCCGCGAACATCGCCTCGCTCTGCTGGCTCAAACCGTACATATTTTCGAGTTCTTGTCTCAAGGAAGCTTGATAGCTTTGCAGATTTGCTTGCAAAGCCTCGAACACGATAGCCATCCTAGAATCGAGACTCATCAGCAGACTGTCAGCATGAGATTGGAAAAGTTGCATTTGCTCGAACCTCTGAGCTGGCGTCAGCAGCGGGTGTTCTTCCGAGGTTTGTGGGTTAAGTGTTACGTCAATAGCCGATTGTTGATCAGGCGCCGTGCCCAAAGAGTATGGTGCTGCGCTGCTTTGCAATAACTGATTTTCTAGCGAACTTAGAATTTGGGAGAAATCGCTAGTCAAGGTTTCTTCCAAGCGGGCAGTCAGTACCTGCAAGAATTCACCAATGATTTGCTGTTGGTTGGCTTGTTGCTGAGCGAGGGATTGTTGCTGCTGCCGTTTTGCTTCTAGCTGTTTGATTTCTTGAATTAGAGCTTGCTGCTCTTGCCGCAGAGCTTCTATGTCTTCTTGGAGCGGCCCTGTCAGGCTTGAACGCAGGTGGCTGATTTCTCCGGTTACGGCAAGCATGATTTGCTCTGCTGCTGAGGGGCGAGGGGGGGGCAGAGGCACTTTGGGCACTGGAACTGGTTCGGGGCGGACATTTGGGCGGGCGGGGGCCTTTGGGGCCGTTAGCTTTGAGTCCGAGGAAAGCAGATAAGCGCGAACTCGCTCTAAAAGTTGGCGCTGATGGACAGTATCAAGAGAACCCGTCCAAGGCAAGCGGGGTGCGGGCTTGCTGAGTACCTCGTCTATCTCAGCAATCAGTGCTTGAATTTTGTACTTCTGAGAATTCAAGGGCGGAACCTCTGGGAATGCGGCTAGGGAGAAACTTTACCAAAAAAAGACTGAAGTCAATCGATTTTAGATTTTAGATTTTAGATTTTAGATTGAAGCATTGACTTGCGCGAGATAATTTCGGGGGGCAAGTTTCTCGGATACAGGTTTTTTATTTCTGGACCGATGAATCACGTGGCGGGTATCCTGGATGCTTTCGCTCAATAATTCACTAATATTTTCTGACAACTGTTAATTAACGTTTTGTCTTCGGATAACTTCTATTGCCTATCATAGGTTAGCCGGTACTTCCGCACCAAATGCCCGCTTCTATCAATTCCAAGTGCTTTCAAATTCTGCGACTCAGGGGCGAGTTTCCCTGCCCGGAGGCTGATTCCTGCTCGGAATAGCTGCGATCCCGACGAACTTTTGCCTTCACCGGCTGAAACGGCGGGCCGCACACTGTCACCGCGAGTTTCGTTAGCATGGTGGCGCGCCACTGTCTCTTGAGCTTTCACCGACTTGGAAAAAACCTCAAACAATTTGCGATTTGGGATGCCGAGATTCGGGATTGTCCCCGTTGAGTCGGTTTGAGTAACCTTTTATCATAGCCTTTTCTCTGTATTGATGGCTAGATACTAATGGTACAATAATCTTGGGGTAGCAGAAAAGTTTGCTGGAAGTGGGTGGGTTTCGCTCGCCAAGTGCGCCAGTCTTTAGGCTCGCAATGGCTGTGGATTTTGCCGCTCGTGCTGACATTTGCCAGGTTCTAGGCAGTTGCTCGGATTTGGGATCTGTCTACCGTGCTTTCCGGCTTGTGCTGGTGCATTGTGCCGATCGACTGCAGGGCGAGAGTGACAACAAATCTCTCAGCAGTGTTAAGCTTGTCTTCGCGAAGTGCTTGTCTTCGGTAATTCGATCGGCTCAGTCGTTTGCCACATTGCTAAAATTTTGTTAATAAAATTTGCTCAGTGGTATATATCTAAAAAATTATGGTATATTCTTTGGTTTCTAGCTCCCAATCAGAGCTTGAGGCCATTAATTCCCATATTGGGCCTTTGACCGCAAAACTTTAGAGGTAAAATTGCCGATTTTAGATCCTTGTTTCTCAAATCTTGTTTCTCAAATCGAATGACTCGGCTGCAAGCTATTTCTAACTGCCCAGCGCAGATCAAGCGCGTAAATTAAAATGATGGCCTCATGGAAGACCGCTTTAACACCCGAGATCCGAATTCAAATATAAATCAATTGATAGTTTCTACTCCGTTTTTTGCAGGATTACCCGATCCTGTAATCGAGAGAGCAACTGTCCACATCGTTACCCGCAGTCATCCGTCGAATCAAGTGATTTTACTAGAAAATGACTGGGGAACATCAGTGTATTTTATATTGGATGGTTGGGTGAAAATTCGCACCTACAACCTAGACGGAAAAGAAGTAACACTGAATATTTTAGGGAAAGGAGAATTATTCGGGGAAATGGCCGCGATCGAAGAAGCACCGCGATCGACAGATGTGATCACCCTAGCCCCGACACTGATCGGCAATATGCCATCTCAGGATTTTGTGCAGCTCATTCATACCGAGCCGCTAGCAGGCATTCGGCTAGCTCAACTGATGGCGCGTCGCCTGCGACAAGTCAACCGCCGCCTGCGTTTGCGAGAGTCGGACAGTACCTCGCGAGTAGCAGATATTCTATTATTTTTGGCCGAGGGACAAGGCAAAAAAATCCTGGAAACAGGAGGTACAGAAATACCGAACCTGCCACACAGAGAACTGAGCAGCCTCAGCGGGCTGGCTCGCGAAACAGTAACGCGAGTGCTGAGCAAGTTGGAAAAAAAAGGAACTATTCAGCGCGAACGTGACGTTTTGTGCATTCCCGACCTGCACGCCTTAGAGCGTCTGTTAGTGTAGAAGTATCAGAGTTTGCTTTTATTGAATCTCATTCAAAAGCACTCTCTGTTAACTAACTGATATTAATGATTTCCCGCAGGAGGTAAAGCTGTGAGTTTTAAGAAAATTTTCGCCGCCTTAGATGATTCTGAACTCGGTCACCGCGTCTTCACTCAAGCTTTAGAATTAGCTCTGAACGATCGCGCCCAGGTGATGCTATTTAACTGCGTTACTGTCAGCACCATGGGGGAGACGGCAGTGCCAATTCCGGTAGATTTGGGCATGAATGTCGAGTTAATGGATCAAGCTTATCAAGCTCAACGTTTGCGGCTGGAAAGCGACGTAAAACACGCTTCGGGTTTGCTGAAAAATTACTGCGACGCTGCCGCAAAAAAAGGATTGCAGGTAGAATTTGACTGCAAAAAGGACGGCGATCCGGGGCATTGTATCTGTGAATCCGCCGAAAATTGGGGCGCAGATTTAATAGTGTTGGGGAGGCGTGGCCGCACGGGGTTCGCAGAAGCTTTCCTCGGCAGCGTCAGTAATTATGTCGTTCACCACGCATCTTGTTCGGTTTTGGTAATCCAGGAAGCCAAAATCGAAAAATAATGCTGCTGAAAATTTTTGCTGAGAAAATCCATCTAAAATAAGACTTGCGTTCCTACCGAAACCCGGTTTCTGCGAGCAATATTAAATGTGGCGGCGAGGCATCCAAACACTGAAACCGGGAATCAGCCGTATCGGGCGCAAGTCCCGTAAAATCTAAAATCTAAAATCTAAAATCTAAAATCGGAAAATCGGGAATCAGCCGTATGGGGCGCAAGTCCCGTAAAATCTAAAATCTAAAATCTAAAATCTAAAATCGGATGAGTGATTTTTTGTCAGCAGATGCTGCGTCTAATTCCGGCAGTTCACCCAGTACAAATAACGACCCGCAAACCGCCGATATTTCAGCAATGGCTGGCGAGCGCCCAAATCCCGATCCGGGGAAGCACATCTCTGGGGAAGCGCCTTTAAGGCTGGTAGAAACGGCTTTTTTGGCAAGTACCGCTAGCTTAATTTGGCTGGTAAATTATTACTTTCCGCTGGGGCCTTTGCTGCGGGTGTTTTTCCCGATACCCATCGCCCTAGTTTACTTGCGCTGGGGCAACCGAGCAGCTTGGATGGCAGCTTTGGTATCGGGCTTGCTGCTGTCGGTACTGATGGGCCCGACACGGAGCATTTTATACGTGATGCCTTTTGGAATTATGGGAGTTGCGCTGGGAGGACTTTGGAGGCGTAAAGCGAGTTGGTCACTCTCTATTAGTGTGGGCGCTCTCATTGGTACTGTAGGCTTCTTTTTTCGGTTTTGGCTGCTGTCAGCGTTGGTGGGTCAAGATCTATGGGTTTACGTAACGGCCCAGGTAACAGAGATGGTGGAATGGGTGTTTGTGAAGCTGGGCTGGCTTAATGTACCGAGTTTGAACACAATTGGGGCGATCGCCGCCGGGATGATTTTGGTTAACAATATTGTCTATTTATTTGTAGTGCATTTAGTAGCTTTGCTGCTATTAGATCGTTTGGGAAACCCAATTCCGCGGCCGCCAAGCTGGGTGCAAGTTTTGATCGATTATGAAGAGTAGTTATTGGGAGTTGTTGACTGTTGACTGTTGACTGTTGACTGTTGACTGTTGACTAATAACTAATAACTAATGACTAATGACTAATTTATGATTGGTATTTATACAGAAATAGAACAGGGGCAGCGATGGCTCGATCGCTATCGGGGACGAAAACCGATATTTGCCTGCGTGTTAGGATTTACCGCTACTGGCTTAATTCCGGGAATTTCAGCAGCAGGAGCAACCCCGCACGATCGACAATTTACTTGTTTAGCCGATGCAGAATTTTTGTATAACGGCCCCCAACCGTCGCCCCAATATCCTTTGCCGCCCCTAGAAGCGGGTGCCTCGCCCGTACTAATATCTCGCGCTGTAGTCGAAGCTTTGGAACTTCCGCTTTACCTATTTAATGCTGGTTTGCCCCTCCCACCTCCCGTACCTGCAATTGATTTGGGCGGCACTCCGGCAAAGTGTCTGATTTCTGGGAATGCTTTAGAACTCGAAACAGTCAAACATTTGCTCGAACAAGGATTAATTTGGGGAGCTAAATTGGCTGCTCAAACTAATGGTAGCTATTTAATTTTAGGGGAGTGCGTAGTTGGGGGAACGACTACTGCTTTGGGCGTGTTAATGGGTTTGGGTATTGCAGCGGCGGGCAAAGTTAATAGTTCTCATCCTCGCTGCAATCACGCTCAAAAATTGGCTGCAGTGACAGCGGGACTCAATAATGCCGAGTGGGAAATGGGCGGACAAAACAGCACTCCCTTGGAATTGGTAGCGGCGGTAGGCGATCCGATGCAAATAGCGGTGGCGGGAATGGCGATCGCCGCGAGTCGGACTTGCGGGGTGCTTCTGGCCGGGGGCACGCAAATGCTGGCAGTGTACGCTTTGATGGAAGCCTTAGCCCGTGAATATGCTCTGCTATGGAGTCCCGAACAAGTCGCGGTGGGGACTACGCGCTGGGTGGCCGAAGACCCTACAGGAGACACTGTAGGACTTGCTAATGATATCGGCGGTGTGCCTCTGTTGGCGGCGCAGCTAAGTTTTGCTGGATCTCGCTACGGGCAACTGCAAGCTTACGATCGCGGCTATGTTAAGGAAGGTGTCGGTGCCGGAGCGTGTGCGATCGCCAGTGGCTTGACTGCAAATTGGACTCCAACTCAACTCCTCCACGCTGTTGAAGCTTTAGCCTCGCGGTGTGAAGTTAAAAATTAAGTACGTAGTTATAGCAATCGATCCCGGATTTGCGAACTTCTCTCTTTCTGCTCTTTCTGCTCTTTCTGCTCTTTCTGCTCTCTCTCTGCGCCCTCTGTGCCCTCTGCGGTTCATCAAAAAAAATCTTGTTCACCAAACAAAGAGGATTGCTATTTCTATACCAAATCTCGCCTTAATATGCTATTTCCATCCTACTTGTGCGAGACCAAAAACTCCCTACAATCACTCTATAAGTAGACGAGCATAAATCGACGCAAATTGTATTTTTTCTGAAATTAATACCCGATACCCGGTAGCAATATTTAATTAGGCCCGCCTAGATGTTGCGAGTGCATTCTTTTGGAGAGCAACTGTTCTTCCAAGGCGGCAATTCGATTGTAAGCTGCTGTTAGCTGAGCTGTTAAGCGCTGGATTTGAATCTCTGCGCTCAGCTCTTTTTCCAAGCTTTGAGAATTTTTGTCGAAGTAGCTGTCATCTAACAGTATGTCTTTGTGTTCGAGGAGGCCGTCGAGACTGCTGTAGCTTTTATAGGGCGAGGTTTTGTCATTTCCTACCGTTCCAGAGCGATCGTTTCTCTGTTGCTGGGTCAGCTTCGTCTCCTTGGCAGACTCCAAGAGCTTTTCATTGAGGTTTTCTATGAGTTTGTAGAGGGCCTCGACTTGTTGGCTCAATACTGTAACTTGCTGGCGGAGCGCTTCCATACAATCATCCTTTGGCTCGTAACTTAATATCTTTACATTTTAGGTAAATCTTTACATAACTTGGATTTATCACTAAATTATTTAATTTTTGACGTAATTGTTGTGTTCCTAATCCTGACGGTAGATTTAGGGAGCCAGCTTGAAGATAATCGCTCGCCATTGGTGAGTCGATTTTAGATTTTAGATTTTAGGTTTTACATAGTCTTGGACAGAGCAACCGGGTGGGTTAACCCCCATTCTTGGTTCAAACCTTCAATCAGAGTTAAAACGTCTGGTTTCTGAGAGTCGGATCGCAGAGCGTCCTATTAGATTGACTTCGCTCTCGCCCGTGCTTTCAGGATTCAGATGAGTGGATTTTTAGTTTTTTTAGTTAGTGACATCCTCCCACACCAAATCAAAGATTATGGTGTGGGCTTCCCAACATCACTGCTGGGTTTTCCTAGTTTTCCCCTTGCGGGATTTCGCCTCTGACGCCGACTGACTTTCATCAATCCCCGGCAGACCGACTGCATAGGCGTTTTCTATTCCGCAAAGTCCTTGCGTACTGATGAGTTCCAAACCACGCAACCTAATGACTTCTGATGCTGCATGATCTCTATCTGTTTCGTATCCGCACTCACCACATCTATGAACTCGTTCGGAAAGCTCTTTTTTACCCGTATGCGTGTTGCACTTAGGGCAAGTTTGAGATGTTCCATCTGGATTGACCCGGAGGAAGTAGATTTGATGCTTTTTAGCCACCCACTCCAGCAGATTGAGAAATTGACCAAAAGCAGCATCCAAGGTATGTTTTCTCAACATCCCCCTGGACATCGCTTTCAAGTTCAAGTCCTCAACAAAGACCATCCCAATACCTTCCTTGGTACACAAATGGTTAGCCAGTTTGAATTGCCAATCCTTCCGAACTCTAGCGATGTGGTTGTGGAATCTGGCAACCTTGATTCGAGCTTTCTCACGGTTCTTAGAACCCTTTTTCGTTCTGGCATACTTACGTTGCAGCAATTCCAGCTTGCGGTACAAAGATGTCAAGAATCGGGGTCTAGCAATAAACTCTTTATCCGAGGTTGTCAAAAACTTGGACAGTCCCAAATCGATACCCAGCGCATCGACCTGCGGTTGAGCGTCAGGTATCGACATATCAGACTCAATTGTCACTACAACGAACCACCTATCAGCTTTCCTCAAAACCCGTGCTTGCTTAACCACAAACCCCTCTGGGATAGGTCGATGCAAGTTGATAGGCATCTTCCCAACTTTGGGCAAGCTTATCTGCCATCCCGTAATGGGGTTGATTTTGAATTGAGGAAACAGCATGGACTTGATTTGTCCAAACTTCTTGAAGCGAGGAAAGCCAAACCCCCGCGACTGAAAATAATTCCAAGCGTCATGCAATCTGCGAATGGTAGTTTGCAGAACTTGAGAAGGGGCTTCGCCCAACAACGGGAACTTTTTCTTCGCTTTGGGAAGTTCGTTCTGTTGAGCGTAATAGGTAGGGAATGGCTTGTCGGCTGGAATGATGTATTCTCTCTCCAGCGAACAATAATCCAAACTACATTTACGCGAATTGACCCAATCTTTGATTTCTCGCAAAGCGTAGTTATAAACCTTGCGATAAATTTCCAACCAATGAAGCATCGTTTCTTCTTGGTTGGCGTCGGGATAAATTCGGTAGCAGTAGTTCATGATCAGAGTCATACAGTCAACTCTAACACAGAACTACGGGTCTATAAACCTACATATGCTACCGATTTCACGCCTGATTGACCGGATAAAATCGGTCTGGGGGCGTCCATGTATCGCAACACCAAATCAAAGATTATGGTGTGGGACTTATTGCTCCCCCAGACCCCCTCGAATAGTTAAAAAATGTAACACAGATGCAGTCGATCGACCCGGCTGACGAGCAAAACTGGCTCAAAGGAACTTGGATCAGAGAAATTAGGCGTTAAGTTGACGGAGTTTTCGGCATCGGAAAGCTCGATCGACAATGTAGAAGGTAAAATCAGGGCAAGAGCCAATCGATTTTAGATTTTAGATTAAAGATTAAAGAATTGAAGCATTGACTTGCGCGAGATAAATACGTTCGGCAAGTTTCATCGGATACAGGTTTTTTATTTCTCGGTCCTGACTCTGCTTTCGGAATGAATCCGGGGGATTGTATCCTGGATGGTTTCGGTCAAACCGACTCTCTTGGCAGCAGAACCGAGTACAATGGCTCTGTGTTTGAAAAAGAAATAAGACAAATCGGCGCCAACTACCGGACTCGACAAACAATTATTTCCTCGGCTGCAGAACACAAAACGATCGGTCAATATTTAGAAAAGCGGATTGACAGGTGAAACGAAGGTCTTTGCTATTGGGGGCCGCCACCCTAACTTTAAGTCAATTGGCGGCAGGGTGCGACTCGAAGCCCATTCTCAAAATTCGATCGCTCAAAAACGGTATTCCGGCCCAACTGGTAAGCAAATTTAGGCGCGATGTACAACCGTCTCCGCTTTTACAGGTAACGCAAGAAGCACAATTAAAAGAATTATTCGCCCTGTTGCAGGAGTGGAAACGGGTTCCCGAATCCAAAAATCAAGCTAACTTGGTGATGTTGGGAGATTACTGGCTGACTTTGGCAATTAGGCAAAAATTGATTAAGCCGATCGATCCTGCTAAGTTTGATAATTGGGAACAATTGCCCGAAAGATGGCAAAAACTCGTCAGGCGCAACGATGAGGGTAAATTAGATCCTCAAGGTAAAGTGTGGGCTGCACCTTACCGCTGGGGAAGTACGGTAATTGCCTATCGAACCGACAAATTTAAGGCTTTGGGGTGGACTCCGACAGATTGGAAAGACTTGTGGCGAGTCGAATTGCGCGATCGAATTTCTCTGCCCGACAGTGCCAGAGAAGTTATTGGTTTAACATTAAAAAAACTCGGAAAATCTTACAATACGCAGCAATTAGATCAAGTCCCAAATCTCAAAAAAGAACTCGCAAATTTGCACCAACAAGTTAAACTTTATAGTTCTGACGCTTACCTGCAACCATTAATTTTAGGCGATACTTGGTTGGCAGTAGGTTCATCTGGAGACTTGCTGCCACTGCTGCAAACTCAAAAGGATATTGCTTTAGTAGTTCCGGTTTCGGGAACTGCACTTTGGACAGATTTGTGGGTACAACCAGCATCAGGGAATCCAGTTTCTTTAGTGGAAAAATGGATTGATTTTTGCTTACAACCTCGGGTTGCTCCTCAATTATCTTTGCTGGCTAAGGCTAGTTCGCCCATAATTGTCGGCATGAAACCAGAAGATTTACCGGAAGCTGTTCGCACCAATCCTGTGTTGTTGCCGGATGCTAAGATTCTTGCTGCTAGCGACTTTATGCTGCCTTTTGGGGATGCGGGGATCTCGCTGTATCGATCGCTCTGGCAAGAAACTAGGCAAGTAGTGAGAAGTTAAAATGTAGGGTGCGTCAGTCACCAGTCCAAAAGCGCCGAGAAAATTATCAAAACTGACGCACCTTAAACCGTAGGGTTCGGCAGTCACCAGCCTTGTGTGTGTAGCAAAGCAACAAACGGCAGTGAAATAACAAACAAAACCGCAGGAGCGGAAAGTGTTAGTATTTTAATTTCAATAACAATCGTAATTATAAATCACCTGAGAAAAATCTAATTTTTCTAAGTCCTCAGCACGAATCAAAAAGTTGCCTACTCCATCATCACCCCAACAAATTTCATCATCACTAATCATGTGTAAGACTACAATTTTATGGTCTTGGTATTGCGGGCTATACTCACGAGGGTCAGTTTGCGTAAAGTAGCCGTATCCCCCTATTTTATGGTGAATCTCGTATAAATTATCATAATACCAATCATTTAATTTGTAATCATCTACCTCAATTATATCAAAGAATTGTTTAATTTTTGGTGCTTCCAAAATCTTAGTAATTTGATAGTCTTCTGGGCAAACCCACTCATAGTCAGGACTAAACTGTAAAGCCAAACATTCTTGCGGATTATTCACGTATTTATAGTTTAGAGGTGAAAATTCCTTAAGTTCTTGATCCAACAAAAAAGCAAAATGTGTTTGACAATTATTTGTGTCAGTTTCGGGAAAATACAATATTTTAAAATCTTTTTGGTTCTCCAAATTGTCTAAATCCATGCCATACAAATCTGTGTCACCGATATAAAACTGCAAAATTCCTTTTTTGGGGAAAGGCGCTAAATATGGCACTTGGGCAAAGATTTCCTCAAAATTGAGTTGTGCCAAAAGGTGCATATATTTTCCATCACTATCTTTGGGAAAATCGTAACCTTTCGGCAAGTAAGGCACTCCGCCAAATTTGCTTGACCAGAAATCAGTCCCCTTTCGTTCGTAAGTGATTTTGATAACAGGCTTTTCTGAACTTTCAATTTCTTGGCGAAACGGTTCTAATTCAGCAGGAAGATCAAGGTTTGTTTTCATTTTTTACTACGTATTATAAACTGCATTTGTCAACTCAAATGCACTGTGCGTCAGCTCTTGATTTATCGATTATCCAGAAAATTACTCGCGGCTGACGCACCCTACTAAAAGCCTTTCACCCTTCCTCGAAGACCTGGATTTGAGAGAGATTCTAACTCAATCCGACAGTCAAGCCGATCGCCCTTGCACGAATAAACTGCCAAAGCAGTGCCTTGACGGTTGCAAACTCGCACATTGTAACCATAATCGTTGGCGACAGTGCCAAAGCGGTTAACAAACTGATAGCGTTCCATATAATCGAGCAAACTCCAAAGTTGGCGGTTGACTATGATAATTACCCAAGTATTACCGGGATCGACAAACCAGCGATCGAGCAATTTTCCGCCAAACTGTTTTTGAGCTAACCACAGACTCGGCACGCTTTTTTCCGTTTGCGAAAGCGGGGGCGACGGGAAATTAACAGCGCTGCCAGTCGGGCAGACAGGCTCCTGGGAAAAAGCCGCAGATTGCTCCCACAGGAAGGCTCCGAGGCACGCAGCACAGGCGATCGGGAACAAAAATAAACTTTTTGTCAAAATGCCGTGCCTGCGGCGGTAAACTTGATTTCTGTGGCTAAAATTGTGGTAATTCATCATATTATTAGACAAGATTGCATAAATCATTCATTGATACAGAAACCGCAGATGTAAGGCAGATAAACACGGATAAACGCAGATAATTTTTTAAATTACTCGTTACTAGGCTGGAGCCTAGTAACGCAGATCCGGAGGCTCTGCCTCCATGTTTCCAAGCGAGGCAGAGCCTCTAGATTTAGGTTCCCAGGCTAGAGCCTGGGAACAAGTTAATTTTATTATTATTCAGTCCGCGGAGGCGGACATTGTTTGTATAGTAGCGGTTTCAACCCCCGACTCTTATTGCTGCTGCTTTCATTGTTAAAATTCCGATCGCCTAAACAATGAAGCAGGCAGACAAGCAGTAAAAGTAGAACCGCAATCTAACTCGCTAGTAACTTCAATATCGCCGCCCATCATCTGACAAAAACGCTGACTGATAGCCAACCCCAAACCCGTACCGCCGTACTTGCGAGTAGTTGAATTGTCCGCTTGAGTGAAAGGTTGGAACAGGCGCTCTTGCTGCTCTAATGTCATGCCGATACCCGTGTCCGTCACTCGGAAAATTAAAAAATCTGCATCCAAAATTAACATTTGAGCAACTCTCGGTTGATATTTATTTTTTAATTCTTCACTGGTAATTCTTTCGACAGTAAGCACGATCCTCCCATTAGCAGAAAATTTAGCAGCATTGCTGAGCAAATTCAGCATTACCTGTCGCACTTTCATCAAATCGCCGTGCATGGCGCCGATATTGTCAGAACTCAATACTTCCAAAGTATTGCCGTTTTTATCCATTAGCGGTTTGATAGTTGTTACCACCTCCTCGATTAAGCCTCCAACATCGAAGCTTTCGAGGTAAATCTCCATCTTGTCAGCTTCAATTTTGGAAATGTCTAGAATGTCGTCAATTAGGCGCAGCAAGTGTTTGCCAGCAGTGCGAATTTTGTCTAAATCCGAGACTACCTGTAAGTTGCCTAACTCTTCGGCATCTTCCGCTAGCATATCGCTGTAGCCGATAATCGCGTTGAGGGGAGTGCGTAACTCGTGGCTCATGTTTGCCAGAAAAGCACTCTTGGCGCGGTTGGCGAGTTCTGCGGCTTCTTTGGCCAACTGCCATGCTTCCTCAGCGTCTTTGCGTTCGGTGATATCCCGCAGTGTCGCCACCACCGCTTCGACGCTGCCGTCTGTCGCACAAAGCGGGCTGAGAATGTACTCGTAGTCGCGGGTTCCCCAGCTTGCCGTGGGGACAATTACTTCGCCTTTCACGGGCTCGGCTGTGGCAAATAGGCCGTCGCATTCTTGGTGAACCCGCTGCATAATTGTTGGCGACCAGCCTAATTCCTGCCAGGTTTTGCCAATCATTTCTCTGGGGTTCATGCCGGCAGCTTGAGCGGCGGTGCGGCTGACATAGGTGTATTTTCCCGATCGATCTACTAGAAAAATTAGGTCAAGAGAAGCGCCGAGAATGCCGTCAACTGTTCTGGCGTGTCGGGCTACTTGAGCCGTCATTTGTCTGACTGTGATGGCGCCGCGGACTCTGGCGGCGAGTTCAAACCGCAAGAGTTCGTTGGCTTGTTTGAGGAATAGGGTGCGCTGTTCGACTTCTATTTCTAGTTCTGCTTTGGCTTTTTCTAGGGTGAGTTCGGCCAGTTTGCGATCGCTCACATCTGTAGAAATTGTACCGACTGCATAAGCTTTACCTTTGGAGTTGCAGAGGGGAAATTTCAGAGAAATATAAGTGTGCGGGCCGTCGTCTTGAGGGATGATTTCTTCGATGGTTAGAGGCGAGGAGGATTCGAGAACTTTCAGGTCGTTTTCTCGCAAGGCTGCTGAAGAGTCTAGGGGAAAAATATCGCCATCAGTTTTACCTGTTATTTGCTCTTTGGTGATGTCGAACAAATTGTCAAAATGGCGGTTGGTGAGCAGGTATTTTCCGTCAAGGTCTTTGATGTAAATTACTGCTGTTGAGTTGTCTAAAATCGCTTGCAGCAGTGCTTCGCTCTTTCGCAGGGCTTTTTGAGTGTTTTGGCGATCGAGTATTTCTGGCTGCAATTCCAAGTTGAGGCGATTTAAGTCTTGCCAAGCTTCCTGGACTAGATTTAAGGCGATCGCGCTTTTTTCTAATTCTGTATTTTCTGTATTTACCTGCCGCGACTGGTTTGAGACGGAGTTTTCGGGCAATTCTAGGGGTTGGAAAGCGAGCGGGATGTGGGGATTTGCGATCGGGCGAGCGCCCGCCAATTTTTTATTATATCGAAAATCTACGGCTAATTGACCATCTAAACTCGATTTTTTGGGAAATAAATCGGGGAATTCGCCGAAATTTAAATTGTCATAAATTATATCAAATGTCCGCGATTGCTGCGGCAGTTCGGCGCTGGAGTTAAATGCCCAATTCCCCTCTGCTGTTGATAAATCCGAGTTAGCGGGTTTGGCAATCCGGCGAGTGACGGCAACTCCCAAGGCGAAGGGAACAATGGCAGTCGCAGACATGGCCAGCAGCCAGTTGTTTTCCCACCAAGTTGCGATCGAGGTTTTGGGGATAAATCGCACTAAAATTGCTGCGGGTTTCCCGGCTAAATTGCCGAGGGATTTGGCAGCTACTGCATGAGTTTGACTGCCTGTTTGTACGTTTCCGGCGACTGGTTTGCCGCCGGCGGCGAGTGCAGATTTCAGCAGCGATTTCTCTGCCAGCAAGTCTGGTAACTGTTGGTTTTTTGTAACTGCTGGCCAACTTGCCAAGACAAATTTGCCGTCAGCCAGCGGTGCGTAGATAGCCTGATATCCGCCGTCTTGTAATTTGAGGGTTTCGGTGCTAGCAACTGCCGAAGTTTTGCTGATAATTTTTCCTAAAACTAAGGCAGCAATCACTGTCTGATTTTTGGGATCTTTTATGGGAATTGCTGCGTAGTGGAGGAGAACAGGTCGAGATCCCTTTCCGGGGGGCAAAGATCCCAATTGTTCCTGAACTTCCGATTTGGCAAGGATTTCGGTAGCTGTAATTGGGTTTTTTGTAGCGAATACTCGATCGACTATTTTTTGCAGGTTAAAACTTTTTCCCTTTTGGCTGGGGTTGACGCTAACCACTATCTGCCTGTTTTTTCCAACTAAGGCCGCGCTGTCTATTTCCCCTGTTTTGACTTGATTTTCTAGAATTTGCTTGACAGATTTTTGCAAATCTGATACTTTTTTACCGCTGTTGTAAGATAAGGCTATTTGGGCGATCGTTTTGCTGTCAGAGGAGTTTTGCAAACGGTCGGCGGCGCGATCGAGTTGGAGATTGTAGTTAATTTCACTAAGGCTCAGTTCTGATTTAGCTTGATTTTGCAGTTGATTGCTTCCAACTGCCGATGTTAGCCAAAGTGCTGCAGCCGTTAGTCCGACGGGCAAGATTGTTTGTAAAGTCAGCAGTCCGATTAGCTGTTTTCTGGTAACAGATAAGTTGTAGGTACACGGCTTGAAAGCTGCTTTCAATCTTCTTTCGGAAGTCGCAACTTTAGTTTGCTGCAGACAATTTGGCTGGCTGTCGTTTAACTGAGTATGAGCCATAGTAGTAGATGCGGGATCGGTTATAGATGACAGGCGATCAATTAATCGGGAAGGCAATCAAGTTTAGATTTTAGATTTTAGATTTTAGATTTTAGACTTCGGCGTGAGCGCTCAGTTGAACGATTTTAGATTTTATATCGAGTTCGGTTAATCACTCATATCCTATCCGGTCGAGCGACAGCGATTTTTGTAGGGGTTCCCCTCACCAACAATACCTGCCTTGCCAATAATTGACAATCTCAAAAACCCGCCCCTACTGGGATATTATGGTTAATCGAGCGGACATGATATCATCATAAAATTGTTGCCTCTCGCCGCCAACCAAGCAATAAAATGACTGGGACCTTCTCAAATAAATCAGTTTCTAGGTATTAATCAGATTATCTTATTTAGCTGTTTTTACATATACTATCGGCTCCTATTTACAGTTGGTTCGGAGCATCCAAACGAGTGCTTTCACAGGAGTGCTCGCAGTTAGATGTAGGCTTGGCTGTGCAAGATACTCCCATTCCTCAAAAACGCTTTTTGCAAAATCGGGATGCTCTCACATACTGTCGTAAAACGAAGTAGTTTATCGATCGACTGTATCGTAAATTCAGTTAAACAGAGATGTTGCACCATTCTCAATCAGGTTTTTATGGGTGGGCATCCTGCCCAACCCCTACTCCCCACAAGAAATTAATTCTTTGTGGAACAGGCATCTTGCCTGTTCTGGAGAATGGTGCAAGATGTAAGGTTAAACCAAAGTTTAGCGTAATTATTGCAAAACTTTAGATACGCTCGATCGACCTTTTCCCTGCTTCACCTTTGTTTCAATCCCACAACCGCCTGCCTGCTTTGCCGCCCAGTCGCTGGTGAGTATCTTTGAGCAAAGTTGGGATGTCTAACTCTTCGGGACACCGGGGCAAACATTCGCCACAATCGGTGCAGCGGTTGCCTTTGTTGCCGGGAAACCAGTGTCCGGCATTTTCAAACATGGCGTAGCGGTATTTGCCAAAGTCAGTCATGTTGCACCCGACGGCGAGATTGCGGAGTCGCAATACTTCGGGAATGTTGATGTTTTCCGGGCAAGGTAAACAGGCATAGCACTGGCTACATTTGTCGGTTTTCAAAGTGGCTGCAATAACAGATTCTAGCCGATCGAACGCAGCGATTTCGGCGTTGGTGAGGGGACAGTCGCGATCGCAATATTTCAGGGGTTGCTCTAATTCTGTCGCATTTGCAGGGCCCACACTCAAAGTTCCAATCCTAGTATCGCTAAGTAAAAACCGATAGTTTAACTCTAAGGGCGAGAAAGGCGAGCACAATTGTGCGAGAGTTTCCGGGGGCGTGTAGAGTTGCCCTCCTTTGTCTGCCGGGGAAATGATGAAAACGCCCATATCTTTGTGATGGGCGAGTTCAATTGCCGGGGCGTTGCGCTGAAAAAAATAGTAGTAATGCAGATTGACAAATTCAAACAAATCTGTATTGATTGCAGCCAAAATCAGATCCAGAGGCCCGTGAGTCGAAAAGCCGACGTGCCGAATGCGATTATCAGCCAGGGCTTTGCGTACTGCTTGCATGCAGCCTGTGGCCGATCGCACCATCGCCAAATGTTCCCAAGTATTCAAACCGTGAATTGCCAGACAATCGATATAGTCTAAATTCAGGCGTTTGAGGGATGCGTCGATGCAGCGTTCCATTGCTGCTGCATCCTCGGTTGGGGAAATTTTTGTAGTGATGTGGAGGCGCGATCGATCGACAGACAAACCAGCCGAAAGGGCCGCGCCAAGATATTCCTCGCTGCAACCGTAACCCGCCGCCGTTTCCAGGTGATTGATTCCCAGAGACACCGCCTGTTGTACAGTCTGACAGGCAGTTTCCTCAGAAGCCAAATAGCGCATGGTTCCCAAGGAAAATACCGACAGGTGCAACTCCGTTTTGCCAAACCGTCGATAGCGCATAAAGGTTAGGAAGTTTCGCCTGGGCCCAAGCCGCTTCTCTTAATCAAATCCTCTGGACGGAGGTTTGAGATAAATTCCCGGAAGGCGCGGCGTTCTGCCTCATCAGCATCTCGATCGACCGGTATCGAAGCATCGGCGACAACTTCTTCCATCACCCAGATGGGGCAGTTCGTTCGCAGGGCTAGGGCGATCGCGTCGCTAGGTCGGGCATCGATCTCTTTTTTAACTTCTCCCTGACGGACGATCAGGACGGCATAGAATGTGTTATCTTGCAGCGAGTGAATAACTATGCGCTCCAAGGTAAGACTCCATGCCTCTAAAAAATTGACCATCAGATCGTGAGTTAAGGGTCGAGGAGGCTTGTGACCTTCGATCGCGCTAATAATAGCCTTTGCTTGCTCCTGACCGATATAAATAGGCAAAGCGCGTCGCTCAGTAGCGTCTCTCAATAAGACAATAGGACTGCGCGTGGCTGCATCTAAGGCAATTCCAGCGACTTTCATTTCAATCATAAAAATGCTCGGTAAGTGGGAAACTCAGAGACTTTAGTCCTGAGAGGGAAACAACATGGGCGGTTTCAACACATTCGACTACGCTCAGTGAGCACCACCTTGAATCCCCTTTCCCCTTTCGGGGGTAGAGGGGTATGGTTGCCCCTCTTTGGAGATATGGTTGTCTCCGGCTCCCTTTCGGGGTAATGTTCGCTTGTCGGTCAATGTTATGAGAGCTTGTTAGACTTGCAACACTGTCTCAGTGACCTTAAGACTGTTTAATTGCAAATGACAGGGCGGAAAACTAGCGTCGCATTCTCCGGTGTCGTGACTCAAATAACGTAGCCAGTTAAGGCTGAGGCTGGTCAGCACAGCTTGCTTCGATTGCTCTTACAAGCTCAGTCCCTGGTTTTAGGGCTGGGTTACTGACAGAATTAAGAAACTGCAAGGCGGTAGAAAACTCGGACATAAAGATGACCTAAATCCAGTATGACTCGATCTTCGCCTGAATCTGCAACTGATCGGGGACTGTCGATTTTAAATTAAAGAATTGACAAAGAGGGAGAGGGGGGATAGAAAAAGCTCCTGCATCTGGTTTGTGACTGTGGTTTGATGTAAATAGGCGATCGACTAAGGAAAAATACTTATGTTTACAGGACTAATTCAATCTCTCGGAAAACTGAAGTCGCTAGGCAACGATTATTTCCAAATTTCCTGCACCTCAAACAACTCCTACCAGATTTTACAAGATTTAGCCATTGGGGACAGCGTAGCCGTGGATGGAGTCTGTTTGACGGTAGTGGAAGTTCTGCCCCAAGGTTTTGTCGCCGTCGCTTCCCCAGAAACTCTCCGCCGCACTACTCTGGGATCATTCCCCGATGCTTTTGTGAACCTAGAAACCTCCCTGCGCGCCGGTAGCAAATTGGGGGGACATTTTGTGACGGGGCACGTAGATGCGATCGGCACTTTAGCCACATCAACCCAAACCGCCAACGCTTGGGAGATGCGGTTTACTGCCCCACCAACAGCAAATTCGGGATGGCAACGTCAAATCGCACCTTACATCGTTTCCAAGGGCAGCATCGCCGTCAACGGCATCAGCTTAACCGTGGCCGATTGCGATGCTGACGGCAATTGGTTTGAAGTTGCTGTCATTCCCCACAGTTTTGGTGAGACAAACCTCAGCTATTTGCAACCAGGAAGTTTAGTAAACTTAGAAGCAGATATTCTGGGCAAATATGTCGCCAAATTTCTCCGCAGTGGCTCAAAATCCCATCCCGAACCGTGGGAAGAAACCCCCACAATCAACAGTTTGGGAACAATTACACCAGAATTCTTAGCAGAACACGGATTTATTTAATCGTAGATCACACTCGGCGGTTGAAACCGCTACTATACAAACGAAGTCCGCCTCCGCGGACTAAAGAATAAATTTGTCGGGTGCGTAATCCGCGAATTATTTTATCAATAATTGACGGCTAAAAGCAGACGCACCCCACTAACTCTTACTCCTCTCTCTGCGTTCTCTGCGTTCTCTGCGGTTCAATAATCCCACTCTATTCCTCAACAAAATTGTTTTTCTCCCAAAACAATCCCGCCGCAATTCCCACCTGAGAAACCAAAAACAAGGCAGCAATTAATAGCTTTTGAAAGCCCGGTGCGTGGAAAAATGGATAAGTTAGCAAATTCAAATAAAATGACGGATGTTGTAGTTTCCCATGAGTCCCGCGTTTCGAGATCATTTGCTGAAACAAAAAAGCACCTCTACCATAATTGAATTGCTGTTTCCAAAATTTGCGAAGAGTTAGTGCATGGGAGTGATAAACTATAACTTCGGGAGCGTAAATTGCGGCATTGCCCGAATGCAACCACCGATCGCAAAATTCCCGGTCTTCTCCAGCCGCTAGAGAAAAAGTCGTGTCAAAGCCGCCGATTTTTTGGAAAGCCTCAGCGGGAAGGGCAAAATTGTTAGAAGTAAAAAATTGCGCGCGATCGCCAATAGCATTATAGTAACTGTAAAGGTAATCGATCAGTTGCTGGCTGGCAGTAGAATAAATGTTATCCGGCAGCGCGTTTACAGTGCGACCTCCGATTAAGCAATCTGGTGTTTCCACAAATCGCTTTTCCAGATTTTGCAGCCAATCTACCCCCACAGTACAGTCATCGTCTGTAAACACTAAAAATTTGCCTTCTGCGGCAAAATATCCAGTATTTCGCGCCGTTGCAGGGCCGGAGTTGGGTTGTGTCAGCAGTGTGATATTTAGCTGATTTTGAAAAGGGGAAATTGTATTTTCGACAGAGATTTCGGTGCTATCGTTGACGACGATAACTTGAAATTTATCGCGGGGATATTCAATTTCAACAAAAGACTGAATACAGGCCGCTAATTTATCGGGGCGATTGTAGGTCGGAACAATAATTGAAAATAGAGTTTTAGCTTGGTTCATGATAACTAATAACTTTTAATTTTTCAAGCGATATAGCACCGACTCAGTATTAACATCTTTACCGAAAACTGGTTGCAGCGGGCCCTGGGCACTTGTCAGCCAAGATAAAGCTTTTCTGGTAGCTGAGTCTGTCTCTGTCAGGGGCCCGAATCCCACAGTCCTAATTTTATTTTGCCGCAGGTTGTCAATCCATGCCGAAAGTCGATCGGCTCTAAATGGTACATATAAAACTTTTTTGTCCAAATTTCTCCCGTAAAACAGGTAGCTGCGCGAACTTAAACAGAATCCTATTCTTTCATCTGGTACTGTATTTTTATCAATATATTCGTAAATACCACGATACAGTTCGGTGCGTGCAAAATCTCGCTTTTCCCTCCAATGACCGATTACTATCAATCCTATACAGACACCAATTATCACTAGGTAAATCGCTTTTTTTCGGGTGGGAAATAGATGATTCAGCCATCTATAGCCAGGATTGATTTTCAACCATATTGCAGCCAGCGTCACTGACACAAGATAAAAGATCGGATATGGTAATATATATGGCCAACTGGGGCCTAATATTTTTCTGATAGTATTAATAGCTTGTCTTGGGTTAGACTTCAAATTGTCAATCAACAAACTTCCCCACACAATGCTATCTCCGGTGAAAGAAGCATTTTTAATATAATCAAAAATTGTGTTGCTAGTAATTCCGAACAAACCACTAACCAAAACCACTGCCAGAACAACTAGATTTGGAGTTTTCAAGAGAGTTGCTGTAGCGGCTGCGGCGATGGCGAGTACGCTTAAAAAGGTAAATCCGTATCTGAGGTTAAAACCGAGTATAGGGCTGAGTTGACCGATCGACTCTCCGGCAGTACCGGACGTGTAAGGTGTAATTAGATACAGAATTCCTGTGCTGGCGAGAAGTATAATTAAAATAATATTATTTTGATTAATTATTCTGGTTTTACCCTGGATAAAAGCCAGAGGTGCTGCCAATACCTGAAGTGCGATCGCCAGAAAGGGCAGTTGCAACCTAATGATAATTTGTAAGCCGACAGTTTGCCAGTGGGAAATATTGCTGGGATTAAATTGAGCTAGTAAAGTGCTTTGCCAAGCATTGAAAGACGGCGAAGCGGGCGGCGCAGGTAGGATAGGTGTGGGCTGCTGTATGGGAGGTGTGGGCGCAGGTACTGGAGACGGTAAGGGAACAGGCTGTAAGGGAACTTTAATATCGCTGGCATCGGCGACAGGATAATTGATGTGCAGCAAGTTTCTCGCATACCAAAAACATCCTAAAAGCAAGCAACAAGCTATGCCGCACAGTAACACTGGTTTGAGAAAGTGGCGAATTCTAAATTTATCTGGTGTGGAATTTTTATTAACCGCGAATCTTTTAATTTCTAATATTGCTAATCCTCCTAAAAGTGAGGCTGCATAGACTATCCCCGTAATTTTTATTCCGGCTAGCATTCCTGTGGCTGCCAAAAATAGGGAAAGTTCGGATTGCGATCGGCTGCTATGATAGGATAAACCTAGATACAAACCCACTGTAAATATTGCAGCTAGCGGTAAGTCTGGGTGAATGGTGTTAACTTGGTTGAGCACCATCGGTACTGTCAAGACTAAAGATGCTGCTGCCATACCGTGAATTCGGGTGGCTCCAAATTTTACGCTCAACAGATAAACGGCAATTCCCTCAAGTACCCACGCAATTAGCAGGGGAAAAGCTGTGAGAAAATCTTCTCGGAAGGGCAGCAAACACAAAGCAGACAAAACGTGCCAATTGTAGGGATATACTCGTGCTTGCTCGTGATCGAAAATCCAATTTCCGGCGGCATCTAATAAGGTAAATGAATGGGTTTGATACCATCGGGCGATCGCAGGCAGGTGAAACCACAATGAATCATAATTGGTTGTGGGTTTGCTTGCGAGAGTTTCTAACAGCACAAATCCTGCAACAGCCGTGGCAACAATAATTAGGGATTCGGATAATCCCAGAGGTTGCTTGAGTTGGGGAATCGGCCACTGCGAGAAGGTAAAAGTTTTGTGGTTTTTGGTATAAATCAGGATGAAGCCGATCGCACAAATCAGAATTTCTGCTATAATCACCGCAGCAATATTTAGTCGATCGGCACTTCCTAAAATCAAGCCGATACAAACTTGGGCAATACTCCATCCCGTCAGGAGTACGAGGAGAAAATGGGGAAATGAATAGTTATTGTTTTCTTTCTGATTCTCGAAGGCAAGAGACAAGCTTAAGGGAATCGGGCCAACTAGAATAATTAGAAATAAAATTAATTCCCACAAATGCTGCGCTATTAGCATAAGCTGCAAGTTACCATTTTTTATCAGTTTTTCCTCGTTACCCGAAAGAGCCTGGTAACGAGGAAAAGTAACGGACACGCGAGCTCGTTGCACAAAACATAAATTTTCTTGTGGGGAGTAGGGGTTGGGCTTTTCGACCGTTCCACAAGAAAATTTATCTACGCAATCCCCAATTTTTACCTGTTAGCTTGCTTCTGAGTTTTGGGTTGTTTGACTGCTTCGGGATCTTTGGGCTTAGAAATGTCAGCTTTTAACAGTTCGGGGAATGGCGGCTGGAGGTTGTGAACTTCGATGTCCATTCCCAGCGGCAGAGGTGGAAGCTGGGGGAGATCGTTTTCCAAATCCTTGAGTCCGCTAGCGGTTTGTATTTCCACCATTTTCGGCATTTGCGGTACTTTGGCGGTTTCCAAACTGCCGATCATTTTTGCCAGAGCGAATTCTAGCTGAGAACCTGGGTCGATCGCCACCCAACCCTGGTCAGTCATTTGCCGAACCTCAAAGTGAAGGTGAGGCCCTGTAGACATTCCCGTACTGCCGACGCGGCCGATCGTATCTCCCTGTTTCACGAACTCTCCCGGTTTCACAAAAAGTTCCGAAAGGTGGGCGTAGAGAGTTTCCTGAGAATTTTTGCTGTGGTTGAGAACCACCGTCAAACCGTAGCCGCCCAACCAATCTGCGATCGCCACTTGACCCGCATAGGCCGCCAGTACGGGCGTTCCCATCGGGGCTCCCAAGTCAGTTCCGGTGTGAAACCTGCCGTAGCCCAGAACTGGATGAGTCCGCCACCCAAAGGGCGAAGTAATTGCCGAAGCAATAGATAGCGGAAACAGCAAGCTGGTGTTGCCATTTCCGGGCAGGCCTGGGGGACGCGGCGTGAGATTGTAGTAAGCAAAACCGGTATTGCTGCCGCTGCTGACACTAACGGCACCGACTTGAACCGGCCCAAGTCCCATGCTGGGCGCTGGAGCGCCGCCGCCGTAAGATGCAGATCCGGCATAATACCCAGTGTCTGCGGAGTATCCAGTGTCTGCGGAGTATCCGATGTTAGCCGAGTAGCCGGTGTCTGCGGAGTATCCAGCGTTAGCCGAGTAGCGTGGGGGTGCGTAAGCAGATTCCGGCGGGTTTGAACTCCCCCAAACCTGGGTGCCTATTTGTTGAACGGCTTGACCGAGTTTACTCACAGGATTTCCGCTACTATTTCCGGCAACAGTTCCCCGAACCTCGCCCGGAAGGCTTTCTGGCAGATTTCGAGGAGGAGGGGCTGCAATATAGCCGTCGTCTGCGATCGGAGTTTCCTCTCTGTAGTTTGGTTCTCCGGCATCTGCCGTCACTGGCTCGGAAACAGGAGGAGGCGCGCACAAACCGCCTTCTCCTTCGCAGCCGGTCGATCGTTCTGCAAACTCTATTCTGGTTGGCGCTTCGTACTCTTCGTACTGGGTGGTAGCGCCAACACTGTAGTCTGTTTGGTCGATTTCAGCGTGGGCTGGGTTAACTGGCGCTTCAAAAGGCGGCTCCTGGGCCGTCGCTTCTGGCAAAGGAATCAGCGCTGGCTCTGGCAGATAATATTGGGTGGGAGGTGGTTCGCTGGCGTACTCCGGCTCTGACGGCGGTTGGGCATCGAAAGGCTCTGACGGCGGAACTTCTGCCTGCGGTTCAGGGTAGGGTTCTGGCGACCCTTGGCTGAATTCGGGTTCCGGGGGCGGGAGAGGAGCTTCAAATAATGGCTGGAGGTCTGCTGCGCCGGGGACGGCTTGTTCTGCGGGCGGAGTTTCGGCTTGGGCCCAAACTAGGCCTTTGCTGAGCAGTCCCAGACTGGCAAGGCAACCCAGTCCCACCAGCAGTGAGCGATCGGACAAAAGGCGCGATCGAGTCCGGGCGCCTGTAGGGTTCTTTTTTTGCTGTTTGGTGTTCAAGTGGGCTGTTATTTGCTTGTCTGGAACTGGTTTCACGATTTTTTTTCCCAACTCAACAGGGGGCACAAGGATCTCGAAGTCAGGATCGAATGTATGGCAATCCTTGTCTTTATATACAGGCCTAACTGATTTTACCGGGCTTGAGGCAATTTTTTTTGCCCCTAGAACAAGCTCGAATGCCTTGCACATTCAGTCGCGATCGATATCCGGTTTTTTTGATCCCGATGGCACTTGCGTAAAAGTGTCTTAGGGCCACACTGATGATAGCGCTTTGGCGTTCGTCTATGTTAATTAGTTGCCTAGATTTCTCGGGTTATGCAAAATTTCGGCGCAGTCGGTCGTCCTGAAATATTGCACCATTCTCAATAATCTTTTCAGGGCGGGCTCTCCTGCCCAACCCCTACTCCCCAAAAGAAAATCTACGGGAGGATCTCAATGAAAGCAGCCAAGCCCAAAATTGGAGTCAGGAGTCAGGAGGAAAGAGGAAGAAGGAAGGAGGAAGAAGCCAGAATAAGTGTTTTTACAAATATGAGATGCTCCCAAATCTACTCTTTGTGGAACAGGCCGTCCAGCCTTTTAAGCGAGAATGGTGCAAGATGTGAGTCGTCCTAAAACCGCCGACTCATCGTGATTTTTTCCTGAAACCTGGCCCTGCCTTTAAACTTCGCGGACAAAATTTTTGATTGTTTAGAATACAAGCTAAATGATTCGCTTGGGGAGGGATGGGTTTTCATGACTTTAGCTGGCGATCGCTTGACAAATTTTCCTGACTCTGAATGCACCGGACAACCTGACGGTATCAGTTGGGACTGGCAGAGCTGGCAAGGCTTGCCTTATCTGACTTGCAGCTTGCTTTCTCGCTGGTCTCACGGCTTTTTTACTCGCGATTTCTCGCCCCAGGGGCCGATCGATCTGACGGCAGTTCTCGCACCTGGAGCTAAGGTTTACCGACTCCAACAGGTACACGGCAATGCGGTACTCAAAACGAGTGAGTTGTCCCCGGTTGTGGCTCCGGGCCCGGAAACCGATGTCCCAAGCTATGCTGAGGCTGATGGCTTGGTGGCCGAGCGAGAATTGGAGGCGCTGTGGGTGTGCTCGGCTGACTGTGTGCCGGTGCTGATTGCTGACGATCGCACGGGACTGGTTGCGGCAGTTCACGCGGGTTGGCGCGGGACTGCTGCTAAGATATTACCAGAGGCGATCGCTCAACTTGTGGCACAAGGCAGTCAACTAGAAAATCTGAAGATTGCTATGGGGCCGGCGATCGCTGGAAAGGTTTACCAGGTATCTGTGGAAGTAGCAGCGGAACTGGGAGCCACTATTGCTCCTAAGAGTGGCGTTAGTGCGACAGCCGACGGCATCTGCGAGTTTTTGCACCAACTGCCAGAAACGCCTGTCTTAGCCGATCCAGAACCGGGAAAAGTACGCTTGGATGTTCGCCTCTGCAATGCTCTGCAATTGCAGCAGTTGGGAATCGATGTTTCTCAAGTGGCGATCGCTCCTTTCTGTACTTATTCTGACTCGGCTCACTTTTTTTCCTACCGCCGCGATCGACTTAAAAAAGTCCAGTGGTCGGGAATTGTGAGTGCCTGCGGGACAAGTCCCTTCTGAGGGCATTTGGCAGAAGGTAAAATTTTAGACGGCCAAGATAAAAATAAAAATCTTTGGATTCATTATTTTTTATTTACGAATGCCAAATGCCTTCTAGTTTCTATTTTCGTAAGGTTTGCTGGTTCCTGTTTTAAACCACCAAAAACTAGCAGCAAAACTTTTGGGAAAGCGGCGATCGCCCCCGCCCCGCTTTCCTCTCTTGTTAAGATTACTCTATAACGAGAGTCTTCAGCGGGTTATTACAATGAGTGAGCCAACTCCCTATCAACTGCTTGAAGTCGATGAAGATGCTTCCTTTGATGAAGTGCAAGAGGCCCGCACGCGCCTAGGTGAGCAGTACAGCGGTGACAAGAAACGTTTGGAATTGATCGAAGCCGCTTACGATGCGATCCTCATGGATCGCCTGCGGCAGCGACAGGAAGGGAAAATTAAAGTACCCGAACGCATCCGCTTTCCCGAACGGCTGACTCCCCCACCCCCAAGCTTTACTCCGTCTCCTCCTAGTGGCAGCCCAGCTTGGTTGCAGCGGTTAATCGATACTCCTAGTCGATCGGACATTTTGTGGCCGGCTGGGGTGTATGTGGGGTTAGGCGGACTGAGTATTTATCCGGCGGCTAATGATGGTTTACTACAGTTGACTCTGGCTCTTGGGGTCGGCTGTTGTCTTTATTTTGTTAATCGCAAGGAACAAAAATTTGGTCGCGCCGTGCTGCTGACTGTGGCTGGCTTGGTTATAGGCTTGTTGCTAGGAGGATTTTTGGGTTCTTTGGTCAGTCCGGCATTTATAACAACAGAGAAATTTATCGCTTTGTTTACGTTTTTAATTCTGTGGCTGGTCAGCGGTTTTCTGCGATAGTCAGCAGTCATTAGTCAGCAGTCATTAGTCAGCAGTTATTAGTCAGCAACCAACAACTAATAACTGTGAAATCAAGACCTCTGAAAAATAACATCAGCTAACAATTAATAACTAATGACTAATGACTAATGACTAATGACTAATGACTAATGACTAATTTTTGCCACCTAAAATAATCTCAACTGCTTCGCTCAAATTGTTGGCAATTAAATTCGGTTGGTGCATTTCTAGTTGGGTGCGATCGCGAATTCCGCACAAAACACCAATTACCTTGACACCGTGCGTTTTTGCTGCTATAATGTCCGCCTCTGTATCGCCAACCATCCAAGTGTCAGAAGCCGGCGGCAGTTGGGCGAGAGCTCTTGCCATCAACAGCGGCTTATCTTTGACATCCCCGGTTTTAACGTAATCGTTGGGGAGGCAATAGCGGCGGTTTTCTGGGAAAAATTGCCCTAAATTGCAGCGGTTGAAGGCTTCGTCTAGTTCCCTGACGCGGCGCATGGTCATCACCGCTAAGTCTACTCCAGCGCGCTGCACCTTTTCGAGGGTTTCCACAGCGGTGGGAACTGGTTGATCGTAAATCATGTAGGGTAGGGTGTGGACGGTTTGACGGCGTTTCTGGGCAAAATCGCGGGCTTGATCTGCATCTAATCCTGAGAGGATGGCGATTTCGGTTTCGGGAACCCGCGCGCGCTTCAAGTCCCAAAACTCGGCTTTGGGGAGTTCGCGCACTGCTTGGCCCGAACGCTTAGTCTCGGCGAGACACTCCTGGTAAACTCGGTAGTAGCGATCGGACACGTCCATGATCGGGCCGTCAAAGTCGGTAATAAGTCTCAGCATTTAGCAGAGTATTTTTAAGCTTTTATACAAATCCTTCGATACTATAGCAGTTCTCAATCTTGGTGAGGTACGCCCACGGAGGCCACGGAGGAGAGCATCTCAATGAAAGCCGCCCTCCGCTAGAAATTCGAGTTAGGAGTCAGGAGTCAGGAGCCAGGAGAAAAGAGGAAGAAGGAAGAAGGAAGAAGGAAGGAGCCAGAAGAAGTGTTTTTACAAATATGAGATGCTCCCCCACGGAGGCCTATGCCCGCTTATCAAGCGTGCACCTCATGTTACTGAGAAAGGCTATATATCATTTAAAGGTAACACTTTCTTTACAAAAATTGACACAAATACCCAGGGGAGGTAAGGTCTATAGGAATGGTGCTAATTAAAGCAAACATTTGAATTAAACTGTGCTGTTCCTCAACTTTAGCGTTTGTAACCCATAGCGGGGAATTTAAAATTAAAATGTGTCGCACAAATAGTGTAAACCGCTACATATTATTTATAAATCTCCACCTCAATCGAGGATGCTTTTGATTGCGCTTTCTCTCAAAAAGTGGGTCAAATTAATATTTGGCACCATTTTTAAAATAAGCAAAAAACTGCTTGGAGAATCCAAAGTGTACTGTTTGCATAAATTAGCCAGCGGTAACAGGTGATGACATTTGCCAGTATAAAAATTCCCATGAGAAATCGCCGCCAAACAACAACTAACTTTACCGGCTAACCTTTGAGAGAGATGCTCTACAATAACGAGATGCTTCCCACATTAACTGTAGAGAGCAGCGCCCGAAGTATTAATATTCTTCTTTATAAGCTGTTATCCTTACGCAGGATTGAATACCTCACAGTCGATCGCGAACTTAAGATTCAAGAAATATCTTTGAAAGTGCAAGATTTTGCCTACATTCATGAGGAAGTAGGCGAAGGAAAAGACGTGCGCGATAGTTTTCCCGAACTGATCGGAATTGAAGGAATCCTTGAAGATATTATTGAAGAACGACAGCAAGACTTTCAGTTAAAATCAATTAGCAGAGTTCTCAAAGACGGCTCTTATTTCTATCTAAATTTGTACATTTTTGGTTGTAAGGGACAAGCCACTGCTGACAGATTGATTATTTTATGCGAAGATGTGACAGATAGCATTGGATCTCCGCCAACCATCGTTCAGGCTGCCAAGAAAAAAAGTATTAAAGGCGATAACTTAGCTGCGGCTGGCGATTATATTGACAAAATTATTAATTCCCTAGGGGATGTTTTGTTCGTAACAGGAACATCGGGCCAAATCAAAAAAGTGAATCAAGCTGCACAGCAATTATTTGGATATACCGAATCGGAATTAATCGGCCAATCCATATCCATGATTACGGCTGAGGAGGAATTGTTACGCAAAGTCAGCCAGCTACCTCCTGCACTTAAAAGCGAATATTGGCCTCAAGTAAAAGTAGCTTGCCAAACGAAAATAGGTTTAAAGCTGATGGTTGCGTTTTCATGCTCTACTTTCGAGACAAGCACAGGAAGCCCGGATGCAGATAGCGAGGTTATACAAGATTTTGTTTATATCGGCAAAGACATTACCAAACAACAACGCATAAAAAAGTGTCAAGAAGCACAGTATGCTGTTACTCATATCCTGTCAGAATCAAGTTCTCTAGATAGCGCAACTCCGAGAATTTTGCAAGCTATTTGCCAAAGTTTTGGGTGGGATCTTGGCGAACTTTGGACGCCTGCAGAGGCGGAGGAAGAAACTAGATTGGGTGGGGAAATAAAATCTGAAAAAGAGTCACTTTGGTGCCTGCCACTTTGCTGTCCGATCGAGGCAACTGCGGGTTTGCGACGGGTGGCAGTTTGGCAGGCAGCGGAGGAAGTTAGGGAGTTTGCCGAAAACGACCAGCAGATTACTTTGGGGGCGGGTGAGGGTTTGCCCGGAGCAGTTTCCAGAAGCGGTTCTCCGCAGTGGATTACTGATCTGGTGGGCGATCGCAATTTCGTGCGATCGCGCTTGGCCGAGGAAGCGGGACTGCGATCGGGATTCGGTTTCCCCATTCACGCTAGGGGCCAAGTTGTAGGAGTAATGACTTTTTTTTGCCGGGAAGAACTGCAGCCGGATCAAGATTTACTTCAAATAATAGCTGTGGTAAGTTCTCAATTAGGAGAATTTGTCAAGCGCAAATATGCAGAGCAAGAATTGTACGAAGCTGAAGCTTCAATCCGATTTTTGTACGAACAAGAAAAACGGCAAAGTGAAGAATTAGCTCGGCAAAATTTAGCTTTAGAACAAGCCAAAGTAGAATTACAAGCAGCTAACATGGAATTGCAGCGGCTCGCTTCGGTGGATGGATTGACTCAAATTCCCAACCGCCGCTGTTTTGACAAAAAATTGGAGTTAGAATGGCAGTTGATGGAGCGAGAAAAAGAGTCGCTGTCTTTAATTTTGTGCGATATCGATTTTTTCAAACTTTACAACGATCATTACGGCCATCAAGGAGGCGACGAATGTTTAAAAAAAGTGGCCGAGATTTTAGCTAACAACGCTCAGCGGGCAGGAGATTTAGCCGCCCGCTACGGCGGCGAAGAATTTGCGGTAATTTTGCCGCAAACTGATGTGCAGGGAGCAATGCGGGTAGCTGAAGCAATTCGCAGCGATTTGAAAGCGGCGGCAATTTTTCATGCAGCTTCCAAGGTAAGTAAGTTTATAACTCTAAGTATGGGGATGGCTACTACTGTGCCTGCTGCTGGTTTATCGATTGAGGGGTTAATTGGACAGGCCGATCGATCGCTGTATCGAGCTAAACTAGAAGGGCGCGATCGTATAGTTGCCCTCGACTTGAAAAGAGAATTTCAGGGCCCCAAAGGAGTATTTTCTGATGATTGTGAGAGAAGCTAAAATCGGTGACGCACCTGCAATCGCACGAGTTAATCTAGATACTTGGCGGACAGCTTACCGGGAAATTGTACCAGCAGATTACCTCGCACAGTTATCCTATGAAAAGCGAGAAAGCAATTGGCAAGAAATCCTCCTAAACGCAGAAAAAAGTAAAAATTTTGTGTGCGTTGCGGAGAATGAATCGGGAGAAATTGTGGGTTTTGCTGCGGGTGGTTGCGAGCGCACGGGCAAATATATATATAAAGGAGAATTATTTGCCATCTATATTTTGGAGGAATATCAGCGTCAAGGAATCGGACGGCAACTCGTGAGAACCGTTGCCACAAAATTGGCAGAATTAAGTTTGAACTCGATGCTAGTTTGGGTACTAGGAGACAATTCAGCCTATAGGTTTTATGAATTATTAGGAGGTGAAAAAGTAGACGAACAGCAAACAAGTAGAGCAGGAGTTGCACTCAAAGAAATTGCCTACGGTTGGAAAGATATCGCAGTGCTGATTAACCCGCCGGTATGACCGAAAAAGTGGAATTTTTGTCAATCATCTATCAAACTGCCTCTTTTCATTTGTTCCCGTTCAATTGCCTCAAACAAAGCTCGAAAATTCCCCGCCCCAAAACCTCCAGCTTGCACCTGTTTGCCGTTAACTAAACTAACTCGGCGCTCAATAATCTCGAAAAAGAAAGTCGGTTCTGCAAAAATTGGCTGGGTAAATATTTGCAGCAGCATCGCTGCGGGAGTATCTTCTTGCCAATCTGCCAAAACCTGACAAGCTGCAATTGCTTGCCAATCTGCGGGCAAATAGTTTTGTCGCTGCTGTAATTCGGAGTAGTATGTTGGAGGAACAGGCAGAAAAGGCAAACCGCGCGATCGCAAATCGGCAACAACCCCCACAATATTATTAGTTTGCAAAGCCATGTGCTGAATTCCCGGCCCTCGATTTGCACTCAAAAACTCTTGAATTTGAGAATTAGCTGATGCCGGTTCATTAATCGGGAATTGCACCCCACCTTCAGCGTGCACCATAACTTGGCTCCGCAAAGCCGATTTCTCAGTCTGAATATCAAAATTTTGCTGCGGTTGAAAACCTAATATTTTTTGATACCAACTAACAGCACTTGACAAATCCCCAGATTCAACATTTAACACTACGTGGTCAATCCGGGTAAACAACGGCAGCTTATCCGAAGCCGATAGCAGTGAATGGCTGCCAATTCGCTCCACGAGGGTATGGCTTAAATCCCCCCAGCCCGCGATTTTTGCCCGCTTAAAATAACCTCCTGCGTTTAGGTCTTCTTGAATCGGTTCCAGGATTTTAGCGCCTTTTGCAGCCGCTCTAGCTACCGCTAATTCAACATTTTTTACCCGAAAACCCACATCGGCAATCCCTGGAGGATGAAACTTCAACCAACTAGCAGCGGGACTAGCGGGTGTCAGGGGCGAAGATAAAATAAAACATACATTGCCGCTGCTGACAGCTTCAGTGTGAGTGTGGCTATTGGCATAACCTGCTATTGATTGAAAGCCTAACTTGCCGACAAACCAGTCGCGGGATACTTGAGCGTTTTCAACGTAAAATTGAATGCGATCGAACTCCATAATCAATAATTGAAAATGGAAAGTGAAAAATGGAAAATCTGCTGATTTTCAAGGGGAAATTGCAAGGAAGGGAGTGAGTAATGGATATTTTTCATATTTTTTATTGCGCGCCCACTTAATAATAACCTAAAGATTGAATATCCTAGCTCCCTCTGAAGGCAGAAATAAGTCAGCACTTAAAAGAAAAGACACCCGGTGTCTGGGATAACTTGGGTTTGCCGCGACGCCTTCGCCAAAAGGACTTACGCAAAAAACAAATAGTTTTACGCGCGAATTATAGGGGTAAGGTGCGCCAGCCCGTGCACCCTACATAATTAAGTGCTGTACAAGTTCTCAAACCTAAAACTATCATAATTTTTCTTGCCTTCAGCTTCCGCTGCGTTCTGCCTTCAAATCACTCCTCAATAGCTAAAAGAACAAATGACTTTCCGGCTGAATATTAATCTCCATCGGCACAGCTTGCGGGTCAGCCGAAAGAGCAAACATAATCGCATTTGCAGCAGTTTCGGTACTCAGCATTTTTGACCGGTCTACCTTCAAACTCACATTATCCCAAAACGGAGAATCCACCCCGCCAAAATAGAATAGCGTAAACTTAATGCCGTAGCGTCGCAGTTCATCTGCCATGCACTTGCTGAAACCAACTACCCCAAACTTTGAAGCGCAATAAGCGGTTCCCATCGCCATCGAATGCTTGCCCAAAATCCCGATGACATTGCAAATGTGGCCGGATTTACGCTCTTTCATCACATTCGCCGCTGCTTGAGACGTGTAAAAACTGCCTTTTAAGTTCAAGTCAAGCATGGCATCTAAATCAGCAGGTTCTAACTTGTTCCACTGCTTGAGAATTCCGGCACCAGCGGCGTTTATGAGGGCATCAATTTGTCCGAAATGCGCCGCAGCTTTGTGCATCAGTGTCTCGACTTGCGGCAAATCAGTGATATCTGTCGGTACGCACAGTACCTCTGTTGCCGAAAGTTCGCTAGCTAAAGCGTCTAATTTACTGCTGTCTCTGGCGGCGAGCACTAGCCTCGCACCCGCATCAGCGAGTTTCCGGGCCACGGCTGAACCGATGCCGCCAGTCGCACCCACCACAACCACAACTTTGTCGTGCATATCCCTTTACATTTCTTTACGTCCAGATTGTATGATAACTCAAGTTGCTAGTAATGGGAGATGTTGCACCATTCTCAATAAGCTTTGTATGATATCAAATCCGGTAGCATCGTCCTGTATTCATCTCTGTATTCTCTCCCTCTGCGTTCTCTGCGCCCTCTGCGGT
>NZ_JAUBTU010000052.1:15987-49257 GCF_036705085.1 Microcoleus sp. B6-A1 | reverse complement strand
TCAACAGTCAACAGTCAACAGTCAACAGTCAACAGTCAACAGTCAACAGTCAACAGTCAACAGTCAACAGTCAACAGACTACTGAGCGATGGGAGCTTGTTCTGCCGGCCAGACTGTCGGTGCAGGAGCAGCAGCACGAGGGCGTCCTTGAGCAGGAGGCACTTCGTGAACCACACCAGACTGAGTTCTCACCTGCACGCAGCTAGGCGTAAACAAGAAAATACTTTCGCCAATTCGCTCTTGATGACCGTCCAGGGCATAAGTACCGCCCGCCACAAAGTCCACAGCTCTTTGCGCTTGGTCTGGGTCCATCACCGTCAGGTTCAAAACCACAGACTTGCGTTCCTTAAGGGCTCGAATTGCTGCCGGCATCTCTTCAAAAGTGCGCGGCTCCATTACGACTACTTCCGAAATCCCGTTCATAGCTCCAGGCATTCCAATCACGTTATTCATTACTGACCCTACTCCCCCGGTTGGTGCAACGACATCCATACCTGTCGATCCTACTACTGACCGCTCTCGCATTCTACGATTTTGACGACGTTCTTCTTCGGCTGCGACTGCAGCGGGGTTGGGTTCAGGCGCTTGGTAGAAGTTCTGATAGCGCTCCCCTTCCGTTTCGTCGTACACGTCATCGTACTCAGGCTCATTGTTGATGCCTACAAAATCTCGCAGTTTAGAAAAAATATTCATGATTTACGCTCCTTCACGACTTTGCTGCCCCGACTATACTCGCGTTGCGCGTTAGTCGCGGGTAGCTGACTATTCTATATTTAACCCAAATTGTCTTTATCAGAAGATTTCAATTATTTATCCCCTCCTAGAGCCAAATAAGGTTTGTCCTAGCCGTACCATAGTAGCACCTGCTTGAATTGCCAAATGATAATCTCCCGACATCCCCATCGAGAGCTGCAGCATTTGAATGCAGGGCAAATTTTGCTGCTGGATTTTGTCAGCAAGTTCGCGGGTGCTGTTAAATAATTCTAGGATTTGCGACTCATCTAATCCCAGCGGAGGAATTGTCATCAAACCTTGAATTTTGAGCTGCTGACATTTGCTGAGTTCTGGAAGGTCGGCCAGCAGTTCTGGAACGCTCCAGCCGTATTTGTCCGGGTCGGGCAACATTTTCACTTGCAGGCAAACTTGGGGAGAGCAGGACATTTCCCCTGCCAAGCGCGAAAGTCGCTGAGCGAGTTTTAAATTGTCGAGAGAGTGAATCCACTGGAAATGCTCTAGGGCCTTGGCGGCTTTGTTGGCTTGCAAGTGCCCGATCAAGTGCCAGTTGATATCCGGTAAATCTTGCAGTTGGCTTTGTTTTTCGGCAGTCTCTTGAACCTTACTCTCGCCAAAATCCCGGATACCGGCCTCGTATGCTTCGCGGATAGCATCAGTCGGTACCTGTTTGGTAACGGCAATTAACCGCACTGATTCGGGCAAGTCTTGGCGAATGCTGTTAATTCGAGAGGCAATGGTCATGGGTGCTCAACGCTCTTGACTGGAGGGAAGGAAAATTAAGACAGTTACCAATTACCAAATTACTGATTTTCGTTATTGAAATGTGCGCTGGTGAATGGTCTGCAATTGGTCGTACTCGTGATATTGACCGCTGCGACGCAGGGTTCGCAGGCGAATTTCGACCATGAGGCGAGCGTCGGAGCGACTGATTGGTTCAAATCTCAGCCCGCCAGGGCCGTTTGTCACCAAAAAAAACAGGCGCTGGGCGTATAGGGTGGTAAATAATTCTTGGCTGTCTTCAACCTGGGATACCCTGAAGAGGAGGCCAAAGTTTGGATGATTCAGGTAAGTTTCGGTAGTCATTCACACTCACAATCGATCAATTTTAGATTAAAGATTTAGATTTTAGATTTTAGTTTCGCTCGATCGCCCGACGGCGTTGTTTGACGGCGGGCTACAAAGGGCGATCGCCGTAGCCGTGCAGTAGTCTCCGTCGTGGCTGAGGCTCAATTGCCACTGGCAATTTCCCCAAACAGAGGCTTGTGCTGCTGCGGTTCCGTGCAGTTGCACATTGGGAGCACCGTTTTCGGAGCGCCGAATTTCCACATCTGCATACCGTATTCCCCGCCATCCCGTGCCTAGAGCTTTGACAACGGCTTCTTTTGCTGCCCAGCGGCCCGCTAGCTGGTTGCAGGAAACTCGATTCATTTTACCTTTAATGCTGCTGTGTTGAGAATTTAGTTGCCCGCAATCCCTTTGTTCGGCGGGCGTGTAAACTTTTTCCAGGAAGCGATCGCCAAACCGGTCTAATGCAGCTTGTATGCGCGGAACATATACGATATCTGTCCCAAGATAGATGTTCAAGGTCTTGGTTCTCTAAATATTTGTCTCCATTACTTTAGCAGGACTGTCGCGCACCAGACAAAACTTACTCAAATGTAGGTCGGTGTTCCAAACCCCGCTCGAATCAGTCATTCCCAATTCTTCAATATTATTCAATCTAAAATCTAAAATCTAAAATCTAAAATCTCAACTGTCCCAGCCCCAAACCAAGCGGGCGCTCCAGAGGACGAGCAAGCAGCCGAGGGCGATCCAGTCTCGGATTTTCAATTGCAACTGGTGCCATTCTACACGGTGTCGATCGGGACTGGTGAAGCCGCGAACTTTCATGGCGCTGGCAATTTGTTCAGCTCGCAAAAGCAAGTTTTCTAACAGCCGTTCCGCTATCATCAACCACACTTGAGCGGCGCTGCGAAATCCGAGTTTTTTCCAGTTTATCGCTCTGGTTCTGACCGATCGCACTAAATTTTGTATTTCTTCCAATACTAGGGGAATAAATCGCAAAGATAAAGTTAATGTTAAGGCTATTTCGGTAATAGGCCAGTTCAAGCGGCGCAGGGGCTGCATTAAGTTTTCAAGGGCGGCGGTAATTTCTTCGCTGGCTGTGGTGAGAAGGTAGAGGTTGGTGCTGTAAATTACTGTGAAAAATAGGGTGCTAACGTTGATAGCTAAATCTAGGGATTTGCGGGTGATTTTAATCGGGCCTTGTTTGAATACAACGTAACGGTAGTTTGTGGGTTGGGGGAGTTGATTTGGGCTTTGGGCTTTGGGATTATTGGGGATTGGGGGGTTTGAGCCTAAGTTAAAAGGTTTGTACCAGGGTTTTGGTTGGGGCGGGGGTGGAAGAGTTGCGGGCTGTTGGGAAAAGGTTAATTCGTCGGCGGGGATGCGGGGCTGGTGTTCTGCGGGGAGTCCGTCGGGGGCGATCGCGCTGAGGCAAAATAGTAATAGGCAGAATAGCAGCAGCAGTCCCATTTGCTGTTTCCACACGCGCCAGGGAATTGCTGCTGTTAGTGTCAGTACGATTAACATTCCTACTAGCATGAACCGCCAGATGGGATTGGCGAGTATGGGCGCAATCAGAAATGTCATCAACCAGGCTAGTTTGACGCGGGAGTCTAGCCTGTGAAGCCAGGTTACGGGTTGTTCTAGGTACAATCCTATGGGGAGCGATCGAAGTAAGTCCATCTTGTCGATTTTAGATTTTAGATTTTAGATTTTAGATTTTTTGATTGGGGATTGTTTGATTGATTGATTGGGGATTGATTGATTGGGGATTGTTTGATTGACTGGGGATTGATTGGGATTGTTTGATTGACTGGGGATTGATTGGGGATTATTTGAGGGATTATTTGAGGGATTATTTGATTGATTGATTGGGGATTATTTGAGGGATTGGGGATTGTTTGATTTTTTTTTTGATTTTAGCTTGGCAATTTTTGGGGAATTTGAGATTTTTTTATTTGCGGTTTGCTGCTGGGTTTTTAGCAATTAAAGTTTTGATGGAGGCAACTGTCATCGCTAAAATTTCATTCGTTTCTGACATGATACTCCTCAAGTTAGTGGCATCTACTAATTTAGCTTCAACTATCAACTCCATCCAGTACAAAGATTCATCCGCTTCTTCTTCCACTATTCTGAGTTTGGCAATTAAGTCTGCTGTTGACCTAGCGCGACAAGCTGCTCGATAGTTAGCCCCTACAGAAGTTCCTGAACGAATTAACTGCTTGCCAATTACCTCAGAAACGGTATTTTTTGGCAGCGTACTTACTAACTTAATAACTCTTAATGCTAGCTGCTTCGTTCTTTCTTTAAACTCTTGTTCGTTCATCCGATATTTAGATTTTAGATGAAAAAATTTGCTGTAATTGGCAAGCAATTATATCATCTAACCGCCTTTTTTCTTCAATCTAAAATCTAAAATCTAAAATCTAAAATTACTTCACCCGCAGTGCTCTGTTGGTTGTGCTCATTTCGGTGGCACGAACTTTTTTGCCTCTCCAAAGCAGCCGCATTGGTGTACCGGTAAAGCCAAGGTGTTTGCGGAATTGGCTTTCCATGTAGCGGCGGTAATTTTCGGTGAAGCGTTTGGGATCGTTGACAAATAGGGCGATTGTCGGTGGCTGCGATCGCACTTGAGTACCGTAATAGATTTTGCCTTGTTTTCCTTGGCGGGTAACTGGGGCTGAGTGCCAGCTTGTGGCTTCTTCTATGACTTCGTTAATCACGGCGGTAGTGACGCGGCGTTTGTGTTCGTCGGAGGCTTTGTCTACTAATTCAATGATTTTTTCAACTCGCTGTCCACTCATGGCGCTAACAAAAATCATTTCTGCCCAGTCGAGGAAATAAAGTCTGGTTCTGACTTCTCTTTCGTACTCGTAGATGGTGTCGGAGTCTTTTTCTACTGCGTCCCATTTGTTGACGACTATGATGCAGGCGCGACCTTCTTGGCTGATGCGATCGGCTAATTTTTGGTCTTGATCCGTAACGCCGTCAATTGCGTCAATTACTAATAGTATGACGTTGGCGCGGCGGATGGCTTTGAAAGCGCGGTTGATGCCGAAAAATTCTGCGCCGTATTCGACGTTTTTCTTTTTGCGAATTCCTGCTGTATCAATCAGGCGGTAGGTTTGACCGTTGCGTTCTACTAAGGTGTCGATCGCGTCGCGGGTAGTGCCGGAAATCGGGCTGACTATGGCGCGGTTTTCTCCGAGAAATGCGTTTAACAAACTCGATTTGCCTACGTTGGGACGACCGATAATTGCTACTTTAATCTCCTCAACTTCGGGTAATACTTCTGTGGGAAGATAAGTAATTAATTTGTCAAGCAATTCGCCGGTGCCGTTGCCGTGAATGCCGGAAATTGGGTAGGGTTCTCCGAGTCCCAATTGCCAAAAGTCGGCTGCTTGGGTAAGCCCTGTATTTTCCGATTCGCATTTGTTGACGGCGAGAATGACTGGGACTTTTTGCAGTCTCAGCCAAGATGCGATCGATTCGTCGCCGCCGGTGAGTCCGGTTTGTCCGTCTACTACGAAAATGGCTGCGCTGGCTTCTGCGAGGGCTGCCATTGCTTGTTCGCGAATTAAAGGCAGAAATTCTGTCTCGTCGTCGAATACTAGCCCGCCGGTGTCTACGACTTGATATTCCCGATCGCCCCAGTATGCTGGTCTGTAAGTGCGATCGCGCGTGATTCCTGGTTCGTCGTGGACGATCGCGTCTTGGGTGTTGGCTAAACGGTTGACGATCGTCGATTTGCCTACATTGGGGCGTCCAATAATAGCAACTATAGGTAGAGACATAAAAGTAGCAGCAATTAGGCTGCGCCGTAATTTTGAGGTTTAGCCTTTTATTGTAAGCGAAACTGGCTGATATTGTATGCGATCGGGCGGCATCGTGTATTACACGCCTTCCGGGGCTGTGCCGCCCGCGCCGCGAACTCATGGCAACCTCTGGAAACGAGATAAAGTACGATCGGACTGTTAATCTGGATTACCAGAGCTTGGTAACGATAAATGCTTCCTCCACATTCTCTAAAAATTGCTAAATGGAACGACTTATTTCTGTATTGGGGTTAGCTATTTTTGTCGGTTTGTCCTACGTCTTTTCTGTCGATCGGCGCGCTGTCAAGTGGCCGCCCGTATTGTGGGGAATTGCTTTACAGCTAATTTTTGCTATTTTGATTCTCAAAACTGCTCCTGGTTTGGCTGTCTTTAAAATTTTGGGAGATTTGGTGACGCAGTTTCTCAATTTTTCTGATGTGGGGGCAAAGTTTATATTTGGAGACAATTTTGCCGAACACTTTATCGCTTTTAAAGTGCTGCCGACTATCATTTTTTTCTCTTCGTTTATCACCCTACTTTATCACTACGGCATTTTGCAGCGAGTTGTGCAATCCGTGGCCTGGTTGATGATTAAAACTATGAAAACTTCCGGCGCAGAAACGCTTTCTTGTGCTGGGAATATCTTTATCGGGCAAACGGAATCTCCTTTGTTAATTAAACCTTATTTGGCGACGATGACGCTCTCGGAACTCCATGCTGTCATGACGGGAGGATTTGCCACAATTGCCGGCGGAGTCATGGCAGCTTATATTTCTTTTGGAGTACCGGCTCAACATTTAATTTCGGCGTCGGTGATGTCTGCACCAGCAGCTTTGGCTATTTCTAAATTGCTGTACCCAGAAACTGAAAAGTCGCTGACTGCTGGGGAGGTGGAGGTGAAGGTGGAAAAGGTTTATGCTAATGCGGTGGATGCGGCGGCTTCGGGTGCTAGCGACGGGTTGAAGTTGGCGGCGAATGTGGCCGCTATGCTGATTGCTTTTTTGGGTTTGTTGGCTTTTTTTAATGCGCTTTTGGGGTGGTTTGGAGGGCTAATTAGTTTGCCTCAGTTGTCGCTAGAATTAATTTTTGCTTATTTGATGGCTCCGGTTGCTTGGCTGATGGGGGTGCCTTGGGCTGATTGTGCAGAGGTGGGGATTGTTTTGGGAAAAAAAACGATTTTGAATGAGTTTATTGCTTATTTAGATTTGATGGAATTGGTGAAACAACAGGCGATTTCTGAACGATCGCAAATTATCTCGACTTATGCTTTGTGCGGGTTTTCTAACATTGGTTCGATCGGGATTCAGATTGGGGGAATTGGCGCGATGGCTCCGCAGCGGCAAGGCGATTTGGCGAGGTTGGGCGTGAGGGCGATGATTGCTGGCTCTTTGGCTTGTTTTATGACTGCTTGTATCGCGGGGATGCTGATTTGAAAGTTGTGAGTTTTTAGTTAAGCTGTGCGGTGCTTATGGTGCACGTTACATTAACTCCAGTAAATCTTATTAAATAAAAGTTAAAAAACCCACCAAATTATTTGATTGGTGGTATTACTTTGATCATTGGCGAGGCAGGACATGGAATTTTAGCGATCGGCTATTATTGAAAATAAGCAGGAGTTTAGTTTTTGACGAAAGCTTAAAACAGTAGCTTAAAAATGGAAACTAAATTTCCCTCAAAGCTCAACAAATTAGGTGGTAATATGGCTGTTCTGCAACTAGAAAACGGTAGAACATATACGGATATCCGGGCGATCGCGAGTCAACTGGCAGTTTTAAATATTGAGATCGATTCCCTGCCCGCCAACGAAAATCCGGCGTTTCAAGAACTGCTAGTTCAAGACATTCTCAATGTAACAGAAAAACAGCAGATTCTCGCAGCATATAATAGCGAGTTTGAACAGTTTAAGCGCGCCAGCGGATATCGGTGGTGCGACTTAAAAGTGCTGCATCCAGGTTCGCAGCAGATTTACGCGCTGATGACTCAAAGCGATCGCACTCATACCCACACAGATGCAGAAGTTCTTCACATTTTAGCTGGGGAATGCGTTTTTGGGTTTGTGTATTCTAACGGCTCTCAGGTACAATTAATGCTGCAAGCTGAAGAATACATTAAAGTGCCGGCTAATACCGAACATTGGTTTTATCTCACTCCGTCGCTGTACTTGAAAGCCTTGCAGTATTACACCAGTGCTCAAGGCTGGGTTCCTAAGTATACCAACAGGAAACTAAAAATTAAAAACTAAATCTAGGGTGCGCTTCGGCGCACCTTCCTCTATCAAAATAGGCGATGGAAATGGCGACACTACAAACAAAGTCTCTCTATAAAAGACGAGGATTAAATGCTTTCTACTTCATTAGGTGCGGCCATTTCAATTTCTTCGCAACGCTGCAAAAGCGCTTCTATTTCCTGAGCTAAAAAAATTACTTCCGGCCAAGAAGAACCGTTGATTAAATCTTGAGCGTGAGCTAATTTGTTTCTCAATGCTTCTGCTGACTTTAAAAAACGCTCCCCGTAGCGTTTGGATTTGAGCCCCAGCCGATCGACTATTTCAGCAGAAGTCAGGATTAAATCTCGCTTGTCGCAGAATTGCAGGTAATCGATTAAGTCAATTGCTTCATTCCGCGATCGCCCCAATTCCCAAAGGTGTTTTGCGGCTAAAATGCGATCGCCCTTAAGGAATTTCTGCCAAGAATCTTGGGGAAAGTAAATCCGCACGATTCGCAATAAATTCATTTCCAGAAGCGTCACCAATCCAAACAGCAGCATCCGCACCGGTGCTTTTTGCAAATCGCCGCAGGTAACTATACCGTTGATCCTGTTGCTTTCTAATACAAATAATCTCGGTTTTTCTCGCAGCAGCGGCAGCAATTCCATCAAAGGAGTCGAAGCGGCAATTAATTGGGAGGGGTGAAAAATTTGCTGGTAGTCACTGCACTTACCTGTCATTAAGTGCGATCGTTCTACATAGCCGCAAACCGTGCCGTTTTCTTCAATACCGAGCACGTCAAAATCGCGGGCCTCCATCCACGATCGCAATTTGGCTGCATCTTCGCAAGCGGGGACAGCTTTCAGCGGTTCCGCGAGGTATTTAACTGTAATGCTGTCTTTGAATAAATCCCGCAAGTCGGCGGAACTTGATTTTAAATGTTTCATCTCATGTCCGGTAATTTCATGAATCGTTGCCCGACAAAATGACAATTAATATTGTAACTGCCAGTAAAGACGCCGTATTACCGTGGGAGAATCTCAGTTTTGTAAAAAGCGTTTTTTAGAAGTGCGATCGTCCCCCTTGCACTCCTGTAAAATCACAACAGAGATGCTGCCTTACCGTGTCCCTACAAATTTCATGATATTACTTACTGGCTAACTCCGGGCAATAATGGTTGGTGGCAAGAGTAGTAATAATATCGGCATCCGCCAGAAAACTTTCTTTGGCAGTTGGATTTTCGATACTGACAGCTTGCCCGATCGCTCTTAATTTAACTTCCGGCAGAGAAACTCCCGATTTTGCTTCCGCACACATTCTTTTAGCGGCCGCAATTTTTTGACCAGGGGCCCTTCGGATTGCTTGCAGTAAATTATCCGTTGCTTCGGGAGAGTAGCTTTTTGCTAAGCGTTTGTAGTCTTCGAGAAATTTCCCATCGTTTCCTGTCAGCTTAATGTCTGATTCTTGAGGCGAACACAACAAATTTAAGTTAATTACTTCTCCCACTGAATTAACAAGAAAACATCCTTCGCGTTCTTGGGCGACCGCGCTTTGGTTGCTGGGTACAAATTGTATAATAAGGGCGGACAAAACAGCAGTTATATGCGAGTATTTTAGCATTGTAATTACGTGATATAGTTGGCATTTCTAACCGCCGACTGCGGAGCAATGCGGGTGTTTTTGAGTGAGATCGTGTCCGGTAAATTAACCGAAATAATTGTAGGGGCGGCTTTCACCAACCATCTATACTTATAACTAAAAATCTACATAAACCCGCGCTCCAAGCTGTAGGCAATTCAACAAAAATAATATCAGACGAACATTTCGTTGTCTAGGGAAGTTTTCATTAACAGCAAACATCCCCCTTGTGTGAGGGGCGAATGTGTGGAACCGGGAACCGAGCGAATGTAGTCGCCTTGATGGCAAATTTCCCCTTCTACAATTAAGTCTCCTTCTAATACAAGCACTTCCTCCGAGGCAGCGTGTCGGTGCATGGGAAATGTTACTCCCGGTTCGAGTCGCATCAAGCAGGTTATTTCGCGCTTTTTTTTGTCAATGTAAAGCTTGCCGAACGAAACTCCCGGAACTCCATAAGATTTCCATTTGACATCGTGCGATCGCACGATTAAAGATGGAGTATTGTTCTCTGTTGGGGAAGTAGCAATTGGCTTTATATTGGCAGATTCTGTCGGGGTTGGCGGCAGTTCGGCTATGCGCTGGAACAGGCGGTTTTTGAGGTCGGGGGCGACGGGAACTGGGGGGGCTGTGTAGGCGATCGCGGCAATTGTTGATTCCAAAGCAGCTAATTCACTTGTAAGTTCTGCCGACTCTTTCAATTTCTCTGCAAATGCGCCGCGTTCTGACTCGTCGAGGATATCGAGAGCTTGAAGGGCGGCAAGGATTTTATACTCCTCGTCTGGCATCATTTCCATCTGTTTTCCGCCATTAATTGTAATTCAGCCTAGGTTAATTTTAAACTTGAAATTGGTCTGCTGCCCTCGCACTCAAGATGGATGATGGGAGATGCCACAATTTTAGATTGATGTTAAACAACTTAAATTTTGTTTTTTGACTATCTAAAATTCTTCGCTCAAAGCTTGACGCAATTTGGAAATACCCAACCGAATTCTGGTTTTGATTGTACCTGTCGGGATACCAGTTTTAGCTGCGATCGCCGCGCAAGTCAGCCCTTGGTAGTAAGCGAGTTCGATCGCCTGTTGCTGTTCCTTTGGCAGTTTTTCTAAGGCTGCTTTGACTTGTTCCCTGCGTTCTTTAAACATTGCATCTTCCATCGGTTCTGCAACGCTAGAGATGGGTACTTTAGCCTCTTCCAGACAAGCTTCAGCAGCCCGGACTGTTCGCTGGATTGATCGGAGCCGATCGAGGGAACGACTGCGGGTAAGCATGAACAACCAGGTATCTGCTCGACTGCGAGAAGGATCGTAAGTTGCTGCTTTTTGCCAAATTTGGGAAAAAACATCCAGTACCACTTCTTCAGCTTCTTCTACCGAACCCAGGATTTTGTAAGCGAGAGCATAACTGGGACGACCGTAGCGATCGTAAAGTTTAGCTAATGCCGTTTGGTCTTTCTGGGCAATCTGCACTAAAAGCAGCGATTCATCGCCTGACTTCTGGCCTGTCATCTCAGTGTACCGAAAATTTTTGTTTTGACTGCACAGATCCAAAATTAAAAATTCGGCGTATATCACTACAGAACATAATTGTAAGTTTAAAGTTGGGGGTACCAGCTAGAGTATGCCTTTTCGGCATAATTTTGTCGTGCTTTGAATTCTATAAATCCCAAGTCATCTTGGATTTTACCACCTAATTAATTATTTGGTTGAGACTTAGCAATCCGCTTTATGCAGCACGAAGAAATGCCCGGAGCCTGAACAGTCAAAACAGCGCCCTTCACTCGTTCCCAATCTCTGTCGGCTCGCTCCCAATAAGAGCCTGGAAACCCCTCTAAGCGAGGCTCTGGCTCCGCTCTATCGAGGGAAGCCGTGTCTGGGAGCAGGCATTCCCAAGGATAGTCCGGGAACGAGTAAATCCTCAATTACCCACTTTTTTACATAAATTAGTCTGGCAGCACAGATCCAAAATTGCCAAACCTTCGTATACCACCAATAGGAGAAGGCTCAGCAATAGCGCAAAAGCCCGACAGGTTGACAGATTTCAACCTGTTGCTACAAAAGTAAAACCCGCGAATGCGGGTTATTTACCATTGATTTGTGCAAAAAATTCATTGAAATAAAGGTGCTAACTGTGAAGCTCACAAAAAAAATTCGCCGAACCATACTAGCTATTGAAGTCGCTTTAATTGCTCTATTAACTCCAGGGATAATTGTCGCTTCTGACCACGACGACGGCGAAGTAGATATCAAAGGTCGCGCGGTCAATTTAACTGACCTATATGTATATCGCGAAAAAGACCAAAACTCCGGTGCTGGGGACGGGGATTTAGTATTTACCATGAATTCAAATCCCAGGTCTGTCGCCCGTTATCAATATTATTTCAGCACTACAGCCCTCTACCAATTTCACATCACCCAGGTAGGTGACGTGAATTCTACACCTACTGGACGTTCGGATATTATCTTGCGGTTTGCCTTCAGTCCGCCTAACAATAGAGGTATGCAAGCGGTAGCTGTAACTGTTGTTCGCGGTGGCTCGGAGACTGTTGCTAAGACTACAGTTAACGGCGGGCTAATTGCTACAACTCCGCTGAATTCTAATGCTGTTTTGAATACAGTACCTGTGGGCGGTTCTAACTTGACTGTATTTGCGGGTTTACGCGAAGACCCGTTTTTCTTTGATGTGGAACAATTTTTCCGAGTTCGCGCCGCAGCTTTGGGAACGGGGCCACGCACTGCTTTTAAAGAACCGAGTCAAGCCGTGGACTTTACTAAAGGTTACAACGTAAATACAATTGCTGTGCGCGTTCCGAAAGCGTTTTTGCAAGCAGGAAGTGGGGCGAATACTTTTGATGTTTGGTCAACTGTTTCTATCAGAGACGGAGCTGGCGGTTTCAAACAATTCGAGCGTTTGGCAAGACCTGCAATTAATGAAGGTTTGATAGTTACTCCCGCTTATCTGGAAGCATTCAATAATATTCCTCCGAGATCGGATTTGAGCGCTGCTGCTGCTCCGGTGCGTCAGGAAGCTGTTGCTACTCTGAATGCTGTGGATCTTTTGGACGGTCGGGATAATGTCGATCCAAATGCGATCGCCGGAGCTTTCTTACCCGATGTCATGCGGATTGATACCACAAAAACCAGCGGCTACGCTAGCGCTACAAATGCTCAAGGAAGCTTGATCGGAGGTCGTATGCTGATGGACGACGTTATTGATATCACTCTGGGAGCTTTGGTGGGTTCTCCGGTTGGCGATAACGTTTCATATAACGGAACTCCGGGAAATCCGGCTCAGGGACACAAACCTTTAGAACCGAATTTTCCTTATTTGGCTTTGCCTAATTAGTCAGTTGACAGTTGACAGTTGACAGTTGACAGTTGATGGTAGTCAGCTCTATGAATGTAGGGTGCGTCGCTATGAGATTTTTAATGAAACTTGCAGATTATAGATGGCGACGCACCTTACCACAATAGAAAAGGCTTTTTTTGACCGCAGATGAAGGCGGATTAACGCAGATGAACGCGGATGTATGAAAACTAAAACTAAACTGGAAATAAAATCGGATATTTTCTCGTGGTGGCTGCTGATAGTAGTTCCGTTAGTTGGGATGGTAGTAGTAAATTTACCTCCTAATTTGCGTTTTGTTTCAGAAAAATTTTCCAACAAAAGTCCCAAAAATCTCGATGCTAATTACCGCTATCATTTCTCGGAAAGTTTGAGAAATAATCCCAATCAAAAGGAAGCAATTCAGCAAGAAATAGCTTTTTACCAGCAGCGATTGGCCGTTGATTCCCGTAGCGGTTTGAACCGGGCGTCACTGGCAGGTTCTTATTTAAAAATGGCTCGCGCTACTGGGGAGGGAGGTTGGTTTTTATTGGCAGAACAAGCGGCTCAAAGGTCGATCGCCGATTTGCCTTTTGACAACAAAGGTGCGCTGTTAGTTTTAGCTCGAATTGCCGAGGCCAGACACGATTTTGCTACTGCTTTACGCTTTGCTAAGCAGGTGGGTTCTGACAATGAAGATGCGATCGCCCTGAAAGTTACATCTCACTTAGCGATGGGTAAAGTGAGTGAGGCAAATGCAGCCGCCGAAGCCTTAGTTAACCGGGTTCCTAACTTGGGTTCTCTCACTTTGAGAGCTTTAGTGAGAGAGTCTCAGGGCCGAGATGCTGAGGTTTTGCAGGATTACCGGCAAGCAATGGCGGCAGAGGAACCGGGAGAGGTTGGGGGTTCGGCGCGGGCCCGATCGCTCTTGGGGCGGTTTTACGCGCGTCGCGGGCAGTTTGTGCAGGCGAAAGCACTGTTTTTGGAGGCGCTGCGGTTGGTGCCGCGATACCCGCTGGCGCTGATTTATTTGGCGGATTTGGAGACGCGCCAGGGCAATTATCGGGAGGCGGAAGGCTATTACAGCAAGGTTTCTGCGTATTCTGGCGGGGTTGAGACTGTGTTCGATCGCATTGTCGATCGCGGTATGGCGAGGGTGAAGGATTTGCAGGGAGATGCGATCGAATCCCGACGACTTCGTGACAAAGCAGAAGCGGGGCTGCGACAGGAACAGGTTTCTGGATCTAGCGGTTTTGGACACCGGCGCGATTTGGCAAGTTTGCTGCTGGAAAAAGGTCGATCGCAGGATGTCGCGGAAGCGCTGGCGTTAATGCAGGATGAGGTGAAAATTCGCCGGGATGCGGTGACGCTGGATACTTTAGCTTGGGCGCTTTCCGCTGCTGGGGAATGGCAAAAGGCCGATCGAGTGATGGCCGAAATAGTGCGATCGGGGATTCGGGATGCGGGGATGTTTTACCGGGCTGGTGCGATCGCCCGGACTTTAGGTAAGGATGCTGAATCTCGCGCTTATTTTCAAAAGTCCAAGGAAATTGATCCGACTTTTGACGATCGATCTCGCCAAGCATTAGGTTTGGGAAGTTATGAATTTTGAGCCGTAGGGGCGGGTTCACCAATAATCTTATGGGATATAGACAATTTAAATAAACCCGCCCCCACCCGACGAAAAAACTCTTAAAAGGATATACTTATGCAATACAAACTAAACCGAGTTTCAAAATTATTTATCCTATTTTTCCTGACACTTTCCTTGTTACTAACAACCTCAACCATGCCCGTTTACTCGCACTGGTCAGACTTATCCGTAGCAGAAATAGTAGTCAACGATTTGCAAACCGAAGTAACATTAACTTTCCCAACAGGCTTAACAAACTTCGCCGACGACAATCGAGACAGCCAGCTACAACCTGCTGAAGTTCGCAGCCACCAAACACAACTAGAAAAGTTTTTCAGCCAACAAATTCGCATCACCAACAGCAGCAACATTCAAGGCTCCGTAGCAGTAAACCCGCTAGAAATAGCAGCTAAAAGCACCAGTGTTATCCAGCAGCCCAATACCCACAGCACCTTAATTTTACACTACACCTGGCCCGCACCTTCTCAAGATAAAACTCCCGCTTTACCTGATGCAATTTCCATCTCCAAACCTAATTTTCGGATTAATTACAATCTGTTTTTGCCCGGAGTTCCGACAGCTAGCTGTCAAGCTACGATTGTGCAAGCCGGTGCTGTAAAAAGCTTTGTGTTTACGCCGCAAAACCGCGACTTTTTGTTAGCAGGAAAGGAATCTATCTGGGATTCAGGTTGGAGTTTGCTGCTAGCAGTAGCGGGAGCATTTGCTTGGGGATGCGTGCACGCGATGTCGCCCGGACACGGAAAAACCATAGTCGGCGCTTATTTAGTGGGTTCGCGGGCTACTCCTATACACGCTTTATTTCTAGCAGCGACCACTACAATTACTCACACTGCAGGCGTGTTTGCGGTGGGCGGAATTACTTTGTTTGCTTCTAACTTAATTGATCCAGAAAAATTAGATCCTTGGCTGAGTTTAATCTCTGGTTTATTAGTAGCCTTCATCGGGCTAAATTTACTCTTAGAAAAAATCAAGACTAGGTTATACCATTTATCTAAAATCGTGCAACACTCTTCGACCCCCCCTAGCCCCCCCTTGCAAAGGGGGGGAACAAGAATACTGTTGCATTCTTTTTTAAAATTGGTATTAGTGGTGAAAACTGAATTTATCAAAAAAATTAAGAATAAATTTTTTAATAAAAACTGGTTTTTAAGGACGGAACTCCTTAATATAAACCGTGAGGAACCAGTAAACCTTTTAAATAGAGGAAGTTGGGAGAGAGAATTTACACCTGTAAAACCAGCTATATCTCACGACTACCACCATCACGGAGACGGCCGTATTCACTCGCATTTGCCCCCCGGTGCGGACGGTTCTGCTATTACTTGGAAAAGCTTATTGGCCTTGGGAATTTCCGGCGGTTTGTTGCCTTGTCCTTCGGCTTTGGTGATGCTGTTGAGCGCGTCGGCTTTGGGCAATGTTGGTTTGGGAATGATGTTAGTGGTAGCGTTTAGTTTGGGATTGGCTTTAGTGCTGAGTGCGATCGGGTTAATCTTAGTTTATGCAAAACGAAATTTTGATAAACTGCCAAAACAGATAACAGCAGTTAAATTTCTGCCGACGCTTAGTGCGATGTTTGTAATGTTTTTGGGGTTGGGAATTACCGGACAGGCGATGTGGAAAATATTGGCTGCCAATCAGTGGGTAATTGGCAATGGATAAGCATAAAATTATGACTCTCGCTCCTAACTACAAACTTACGAATAAGTCGGATTTTAGATACCCGATTTCTGCAAGAAGCCGGGTATCTGGGTATTCTGTTTTTTAGCCGTTGCTCACTTCTCAGGCCGCACTATGTTTATTAATAATTTCGGCTAAATCCGGTACTCCCTTTTCTACATAAGTCTTAGCTGAGGGGCGGAGTTTGCCATAGGCGCCTTTAACCATCGATCTTGTGCTTTTCTCGACCCTTTTGTCACTTATCTGGAGCAATTCGTCTGCTACTTCACCTTTTCTTTGGGCTAGATATTCTACTGGGTTGCCATTGTTTACGGCTTCAGTCCACATCGGATCGAGTGCGATCGAGATTTCTGGCAGAAGTTGATCGACGACTTGGGCGCAATAGTCAGCCCGTATCCCCTTGACAGTAGAGTAGGCAGCTTTAAGAGCCATGCCACCCAATCCTGACGCTGCAGCAACTTGTTTGTCTATCAACTTCACACAGTCATTCACAAAAGTTTCTCTGTTGTTTTCATTCAATAGAATATCGCTAAGTCCCATTTTTACTCTCCTTGATTTAATAGTCAATGTGCTTATTAGCTTTGAGCTCAATCTGAAATCATATATCTATTTTGAGCCTTTATTCAAGGTTTCCCAAGTTTTTTAAGGTTTGAATGTCTTTATAAGACAGCCTGATGTTGAGATTTGTTGAGTATTTTATGGGAATTAATGTTCGATCTACTACTAATTATTGGTCTACGGTTTGTAGTAAGGGCTTTAGTCCTTATTAGGTGATATTAATGAGGACTAAAGCCCTGACTACAAACTGATGATTTGTGAACAGCCACATAGAAAAGAGGACAGCTCGAAAAAAATATTAGAAAGGCTCTGCCTAAGTTTGAGCGCCCTTGCACGTATGATCTGGCACCTATCATTAGGATTGGACATTGGGCTTGATGCCCGCAGGTACTGCAACGACAGGAAGTTTCTGGGTTTGAGCCGGGCGATCGCTCGATCGCAATACCAAATTTTTCGGTAATTTCGCGGAAGTGCTTAGTCCGGGAAATATGTGAAGCGATAAGGTTAAGCCGGCCGCCAATAATACTTTTTCTAACATGGCATTGTCTCCCATACATATGCCCTAGGGCATAATTCCTCTTACACCTCCAACATATAAACATCCTCAGTCGCTTGGTGCGATCGCACGGGCATAGTTTAAGTGACATCTATCACCACTGAGAAGGGGGTGATGGGGATAGGGGGTGATGGGCCCTAGGGAAGTGGGGGAGAGTGGGAAATCTTTCCTCGCACTTCTGGCGTCAATATCCGTTGAAGGTGTTAAATTCCTTACACTGGTTCGTTGGCAAAATTCCCCCCAAATCGAGAATTGTCCTTGAGAAAGAAGCCGTTGAGTCTCTCTCAAAGGTAGAATTAGCGCGTAGAAGTTATTTGACACAGCGGAGGTACCGACAATATGCTTGCATACATTCTGGCGTTGGCGGTCGGTCTAGGCAGCTTCAGTATTTACATGGCGGCCTTCTTTTTTCCAGAAGTTCACCGCAAAAGTGATTTTACGTGGAGCGGGGTAGGGCTTTTTTATGCGTTAATTTTATGGGCTTGTGCGGGACGAATTACTGGTGCTCTCCTGCTTGGTCAAATGGCGGGCGTGGCGATGTTGGGCTGGTTTGCCTGGGAAACTCTCACTTTGCGCCGGCAGGTGACGCCGATTGCTGAGCAAACGCCGATTCCTCAGTCGGCGAATTTGGCTGCAGCAGGCGTGCCGTTTACTGGCTTGTTTGCCAAGAAACAAGAGCCCGCAGCGAAAAAACCTAAGTTTGTTCGATCGCCCAAACCGAAAACTGATGTGGTTCCAGCACCCACTGTGGATAAGGGCGAGGTAAAGCTAGAGGAAAAACCGGCGATTTCCCCCATAGCTGAAAGTATTGCTGAAAGTTCGATCGACGAGCTAACGGCCGAAAGTGCGATCGCCCCTGACTTGAAAATTCCCGACTCAAAACCACCTGCAATTGCCGAAATACCAGTGTTTTCAGTCGAAACTCCTGCTGCTGAGACTTCACCAACCCCAGCAGAATTAGCCAGCAGCTTCACTCCTCTACCTCTACCTCTAGAAATTTCAGAAATTGCCGTTGCGCCAAGTGTGGAGCCAGTAGAGGCTCAGCCAGAGCCTCAACAGCAGCCAGAAGTCGATGATTTTGACGAGGAAACAGAATGGAGGACAGCCGTTAAAGAGTCGCAGGCGGCAGCGGCAGCGGCGGCGGCCCCAACTCCAACTCCTCCTAAACCAGCTAAAAAATCCGGCGGTTTCGGAAGTCTGTTCGACAATATCAAAAATAGTCTCGGCGGTATGTTGGGAAGAGGTACGGGTAAAAACAAGTCTGATGCAACTCCCCAGACGCCAAAACCCTCAGTGACTCCAGAATCGATCGCACCGGAATCTAAAATAACGGCAACTCGTGCACCGGGTATTGACCAAATTCTGGAATCCGAATTAGCCCAGGCGGCTGCGGAAGTTGCAGCCGAAACCAGCAAGACTGTTGTGGAAACAAGCCTTGGAGTGCCTTTTCCCAACGATGTTGAAGCAATGGCCGAGTTGATGGCTACAGAAACCGCGAGTTCTGACAAAATAGGGGACGGGACGATCGAAGAGCGATCGTCCGCTGACACCCAGACACCTCTGGCTGCGGTTGGTGAACCGGAAGCAGAAGCCCCTGCTGTATCTCTGGAAACCCAGACACCGCTGGCTGCGGTTGGTGAACCGGAAGCAGCAGCAGACGTAACGGAAGCAGAAGCCCCTGCTGTATCTATAGAAATGACTGTGGTGGAAATGGCAGCGCCTGTAGAGATAGAAATACCGGGAGAACCTGGGTTGAGCGTGCAGGTGGAAACGGTTTCAGTATCAGTGATCTCGATCGAATCTACAGGTGAAGAACTCTCTTCTGAGGCAGAACCAACTGAATTGAGTCCCCCGAATCCCCCCGATCAGAATCTAGTCGAAACTGCTAAACCAACCACTGAATCCAAGTCTGAGAATGTATCCGGCGAAGATAAGCCGTCATCTTGAGCCAAAAAGCAAAAGGTAGAAACCAGAATTTTTTTGATTCTGCCTTCTGCCTTCTGCCTTATTACTTTTTACTTTTTACTTTTTACTTCTTCCTTCTTCCTTCTTCCTTCTTCCTGACATCCGTTACATCCGTTATATCCGTTACATCCGTTACATCCGTTACAGAATCCGTTGCCGAACTTCCTTCTTCCTTCTCTTTTAATATTATGAAAGCAATTATGGTCGTGGGAACAACATCTCACGCAGGGAAATCTTTACTCGTGGCAGCTTTGTGTCGAATCTTTTCTCGGCGAGGCTGGCGGGTAACTCCGTTTAAAGGTCAGAATATGGCGCTGAATTCCTATGTCACAGCGGCCGGCGGAGAGATTGGTTACGCTCAAGCAGTGCAAGCTTGGGCTGCGGGCGTCGCACCTTGGGTAGAGATGAATCCGATTTTGCTCAAGCCACAAGGAGACATGACTTCTCAATTGATTGTCAAGGGCAGGGCGATCGCCAATGTGCGAGCATCTCAATATTACGAGCAGTATTTCGATATCGGCTGGCAAGCTATTCGGGACTCTTTAGAATTTCTCAAGCAAGAATTTGACATGATTGTGTGTGAGGGAGCCGGCAGCCCTGCTGAGATTAATCTCAAACACCGCGATTTAACAAATATGCGGGTAGCTAAATATTTAAAGGCTCGAACTTTGCTAGTAGTTGACATCGATCGCGGCGGTGCTTTTGCTCACATCATCGGTACTTTGGAATTGCTCGATCCCGACGAACGAGCTTTAATTAAAGGATTCATTATTAATAAGTTCCGAGGACAAAAATCGATCTTAGATCCGGGTTTAACTTGGCTAGAAGAAAGGACGGGAATCCCGGTAGTTGGGGTGATTCCTTGGATAGACGAAGTGTTTCCCTCAGAAGATTCTCTCGATTTGCTCGATCGGCGTTCTCCCAATTCTCAAACCGACATAAATATTTCGGTCATCCGCCTGCCCCGAATTTCCAATTTTACCGACTTTGACCCCCTGGAGTCGGAAACTAGCGTCACCGTCAAATATGTCAGCCCAAAAGACCATTTAGGCCATCCAGACGCCGTGATTTTACCAGGCTCTAAAACTACAATTTCCGATTTGCACGTGCTGCGCCAAACAGGTATGGCAAAAGCTATTCAAAATTATTTAGTAGCTGGCGGTACAGTCATGGGAGTTTGTGGTGGGTTTCAGATGCTGGGAGAAAGTATCACCGATAAAGAAGGCATTGAGGGAGAAAAGGGAGAATTTCCAGGATTAGGGTTGCTACCTTTAAAAACTGCGATGGCACCGAACAAAATTGCCCGCCAACGAATCGTAACATCTAACTATCCTCAACCGGGTTTACCAGTTTCCGGTTACGAAATTCATCAAGGAAAAACGCAAATCCTAGAGTCAGATTTGACTCAACCGCTATTTGACGATGCTAGTTTAGGCATTGTCAATACTTCTCAATCAATTTGGGGCACATACCTGCACGGCATCTTTGACAACGGGGCTTGGCGGCGAGCTTGGTTAAATCACTTGCGGCAGCAGCGGGGACTCCGTGCATTGCCTACAGGTATTCCTAATTACCGTGAACACCGCGAAACTCTGTTAGACTCTCTAGCAGATACTGTGGAAAAGCATTTAGATATAAAGCATATTTTAGGTTAATTAGTTAACTGTTGACAGTTGACAGTTGACAGTTGACAGTTGTTTGTTATAGTTGAGGTTCAAATTCAATGACAAAAGTTTGTTTTTTACCAGATAATGTGACAGTTGAAGCTGAACCAGGAGAGCTTTTGCTAGATGTAGCCAAACGTGCAGGGGTTTCTATTCCTACTGGCTGCCTCATGGGTTCTTGTCACGCTTGCGAAGTAGAAATTGATGGCGGAGATACGATTTGTGCTTGTATTTCCGGCATCCCTTCGGGGAAAAAGCAAGTGACAATTAATCTGTATGTTGACCCGAATTGGTAATTTGTTAGTAGTCAGTTGGCAGTTGGCAGTTGGTTGTTGGCATTAGTCATTAGTCATATTATGTCCGGTCGAGCGAGATCGATTTTTGTAGGGGCGGGTTTACCAACAATACCTGCGAATAATTGACAATCTCAAAAACCCGCCCCGACCAGGATATTATGGTTAATCGATCGGACATGATATGAGTCATTAGGATCGCGAATTAAATAATTTACACTCTTGAAAGTGGGGAGTAGGGGTTGGGCTTATAGCCCGCCCTTTCTGGACGGGCGGGACGCCCATCCCACAAGAACCATCACGCATTGTAAGTTATTTAATTCTCATTCCTTAGTCAACAGTCAACAGTCAACAGTCAACAGTCAACTGCTAATTTTTTTGCCATTCTTGCTGTTTCTTGCGAGCAGATTGCAGCCATTTTTGGGATTCGGGATAAACCGTTGTGCCTGGTTTGACGGATTCTAATTGATTGATAATTTCTTGCAAGTGGCCGAGGGCGTAACCGGGATTTTGACGGGGAGAATTTACATTATTTTGCAAGGAAGCAAACAAGCTCTTAGCCTGGTTCAAAGCTTCCACTGACTCTCTCTCTGCTGTCAGTCGAATCTTTGTAGTGCCTAAATTATTTTGATATTCAGCTAGTTTTGTTTGAGCGTCAAGATAGCCCGGATTATCAAATGTAATTTGGCTGAGTCTCTCAATGGCAGCTTGCCACAAATCTGCTATTTTTTGCCAACTTTCTGCTGAATGGGGCGGTTTCTGGGATGCGACGGCGGCAGTTAAGGCAAATTCTTTTGCTGCTTCGATTAAGTTGTCCGCACGCACCGATCCGGTGGCTACACCGCCCATTGCTTTAAAATCTCTCTCTGCAGCTTGGAGTTTCTGCTGAGCCCTTTCTCCCGCGAGGGTGTCGGCGGGAATTTGATTGAGTAGGTCGATCGCACTTTGCCAATTTACCGTCGCTTTTTGTCTATCCGCAGCCGTTTTTGCTTGCTGATACTGCTGTTTCGCCGCGTTGAGAGTTTGTTCGACTTGATTTAACTGAGTAAAAGCATTTTTTTGCTGGAAAATCTGAGCCTCCATCCGCCCGACCTTTTTGCGGGCGGCTTCAAATTCATCGACTGTAAACCGCCAACGGCAGCGGAAAAATTTGCAGTAAGTTTGTGGATAGTAGCCGAGGAACCACACCGGTAAGGCGTCGAGGTGTTTTTGAGCCTCTTTTGCTTTAATTTCGCCCAAGTCAAAATCAGCGACAGCAGTGGCTTTATTCACCAGTTGATCGGATTGTTCCACAAGGGCGATCGCCTGCCGGTAATTGTGATCCATACTCCTAAAACTCGGCAGCAATAATATCGGCATTGTTTTCGCCACGGGCAAGCGAATCAGGGGAAAAGGTAGGTTAATCAGCCAAATTATCCCCGCTGCACTTCCCAACAAACTCCCAGCAAAGATGATTTTACTGAACAATCCGGGCGGGCGGTTGGCTTTGACGGCTGCTGTGAGAGCTTTTTCGCTGAAGTTGGGAAATTCGTCTTTGAAGGTATCGCGGATTTCTTCTTTTGAGGCGAAAGTGCCATTTTGCGATCGTAACTTCTCCAACCGCTTGAGTACCATCCGTCGGTAGACATCACCGCCTAGACTATCAGCCGCCGCGCACTTGTCAACTTCTGCCCGCAAAATTTCAAAAGCTCGATCGGTAAGACGCGCCATAAAACTCACCTATTCCCTTTTAATTATTTTACAGGTTTCAGTCAAAATAATTGTTAAAATATATAAAGTTTATATCAAATAATCCGAATTAAGTTCATGCCCACTGCTTTAATCACCGGTGCTTCTGGCGGAATTGGTGCAGCCTTTGCCGCCGAATTAGCCAAACGCCAGCACAATCTAATCTTGGTAGCTCGTTCCGAAGACAAATTGCAACAGCTAGCTGCTCAACTGCAACAGGAATTCAATATTTTGGTCGAAATTATCGTTCAAGATTTGACCGCACCAGGAGCCACAAATGCTGTATTTGACGCGGTTGTTAAAAAAGGTTGGACGGTTGATTTGTTGGTGAACAATGCGGGTTTTGGCGATTACGGTGCTTTTGCCGATCGCCCGCTTGGCAAACAACTAACAATGGTGCAACTAAATATTGTAGCATTAGTTGAACTCTCGCACTTATTTTTGCAGGGAATGCGGCAGCGAAAATCAGGAAGTATTATCAATGTTGCCTCGATCGCAGCTTTTCAACCGATGCCGTACTTGTCGATGTATGCAGCGACTAAAGCTTTTGTTTTAAGTTTCAGCGAGGCGCTTTGGGCGGAAAACAAAGATTTAGGAATTGGCGTTTTGTGCCTTTGTCCAGGGCCGACAGAATCGGACTTTTTTGCAGTAGCTGAATTTCCAAAAGCTCTAGCATCCAGCAGCGGACAAAAACTCGTTCCTGCTGCGGAAGTAGTGCGAGATGCTTTGAAAGCTTTAGACAAAAATGAGTCTAATGTTGTCACAGGAGGAATTCCCAATCAAATCATCGTAAATATGCCTCGATTGATGCCGCGAGAACTTTTGGTGAAGTTGGTAGAAAAGGTGTTTCGGCGTTAATTTTTTGCAGGAAAGGCCGCCCGGACATGATATTACGGGCTAATAGCGAAAGTCGGTTGAAATTGAGATATTGCACCATTCTCAAGAACCTGTTTGAGAACAGGCAAGATGCCTGTGCCACTAAAAAAATTAGGTATTGTGGGGAGTAGGGGTTGGGCGTCCCGCCGGCCTTTGGAAACTTATTGGCAGTGGTGCAAAATATGAGTTATACCAATTCCCAGAATTACAAATATCGAGTTAACTGGACTCGATAGCGTTCCTTCTTGGTAACAGCAACTTCCCCAATTTCCAATCTTCCCTTGCCCGTAACAGCAATTAAATCTCCCGACTTGACATTATAACTAGCTTGAGTAACGTCTTTCCAGTTAACTCGCACGTCACCGCTGCCAATTAAATCGGCCATTTTGCTGCGAGACATTGCGAATCCAGCCGAGGCGACAGCATCCAATCTCATGGATGCTTCAACCGTTGTCATTTCTTTCTTTTTGGGTTCTCTAATTTTGAGTTCGCTCAACTCAATGCGGCGCGTTTGTACAGGAACCGATCGCACTTGTTGCAAACTCATCTCCAAATACTCTACCATCTCAGGCATGACAATGGCTTGCGCGCCGCGTTCTCCCAAAACAATCACATCGCCGGTTTTCTCCCGGACAATTCCCGTACCCAACATCGCCCCCAAAAAGTCGCGGTGAGAAGCTGTATCGAACAAGAAATTGCCAGCGATTTCTACCGCAGCAACGTTAACGCTAGCAGAGTCGATCGGGATATCCGATCGCGCGATCGCAATTCTTTGTCTTTCAGCTTGCGGGTAGCCGCCCCAAGCCACTAATTCCACGTCAGTTAAGCGCTTAAATACCGTCAGAGTGTCCGCCAATTCTGGAGGCGACAGAAAATCAGTCAGAGTAACTTCCCAAGTTTTAATTGCTTGTTCCGCTTGGTCGATCGCCCGCGCGACACATTCGCGGTTTTCGATGCCTTTTAACAGTTCTTCTCTTTGTAACATCAGTCAATTTTAGATTCTAATTTGAAATTGCCAAAGCTTGCTGTAACTAAAAAGTCTACTTTTTTAACAGTCGCACTACTTTAATTATAGTCTAAAATCATCAAATAACGATCGTATGATTTTAGTTGCTGGTAAAGCTGATATGATGAGCACGATTATTGTACCAAATCTATGAAGTCTTCGAGTTTAAGTTTTTGCAAGAGCTCGATAGAGTATGGCAGCAAAATTGTCCACCCAACTACTTATTCTTCTTCACCCGCAAATACAGTTCTTCCATCGCCTCAATAAACGAACCATCCTTGTGCCAAAACTGTGGAAAATCTCCCTGTTTCTTCACCACGATCGCACTTACCCCACTTGGCGCTGCCACCTCAATCGTCTGCGGCAATCGCTTCGCACCATGCCAAAACTCTTTCAGGCTGACCGTTTGCGCCTCACTGGCGATCGCCTGCGTGTAATAGGAATCCACCGCCACAGGGGTCGCTGCATCAGCCGTTAACTCGGCAGAAAGCGCCAAGCCCAAAGGCGTTTTTGCCAATTCGCGGTGCAGCACTTCCTTAGAAAGCCCCCGTAATTCAAACAGCAAAAATGGATCTTTGTCCAATTCGGCCGCCACCAAATAATAAACTCCGGCAATATGTTTGCAGGGATTGCTATAGTCTGGGCAAGAGCAAGTGGTTTTAAAGTCCTCGCGGCTGCTGGGTAAAAGGTGCAATCCGAGGGGTGCAAAAGCCTTTTCAATATTGTCGGGCATTTCGTTTAGCAGCAGCCGAGAAAGGAAGCTGGCTTTCGATGCCATTTGGGCGATCGCCATTTGCCACTTTTCCTGACTAATTGGCTCAAACTCAATTTGAGTTGTGTACAGAGGCTCCTTATAAACCCCAAAATAAGGATTAACCGAGCCTCTCACCTGTGCCATCACTAACCCATCATTCATGCCAAAGCTTTTTACCTTGCCGTTTCGTGCATAGGCACGTCCCCGCCCGAGTCGCCCAGAATCAGTAAATCTTTCTAACGCATCGATAAATTTATTGCCCCACCAAGTCCGAGTAAATTGTGACATAAGCTGTTCTGCATTTAAATTGTATATTTCGATGACAATCAAAAATCCTCTCCCTCTCTCCCCCTCTCCCCCTCTCCCTCTCTTATGTTGTTTCTCCTAATCTAAAACTGCATTTTTATTGAGCCTAATTAATTTCTTAAATGCCTCATTATCCAACTCAGTCAACCACGACTCATCAGCACCAATAATTGACCCTGCCAATTTCTTTTTGTCCTCAATCATTTGGTCAATCTTTTCTTCCAAAGTGCCAATCGCCACAAACTTATGCACAAACACATTTTTTTGCTGTCCGATCCGAAACGCCCGATCCGTCGCCTGATCTTCCACCGCCGGATTCCACCAGCGATCGAAATGGAACACGTGATTGGCTTTTGTCAGCGTAATTCCCACGCCGCCCGCCTTCAGTGACAAAATAAATACCGAAGGTTCAGACTCTGGATCTTGAAACTCTGAAATCATCCGTTCCCGTTTTTCGCGACTGGTTCCCCCGTGGATGTAGTAAGTGTTGTAATGTAGCGTTTGTTTAATATATTTTTCCAACGCGCTTCCCAGTTCTGTAAACTGCGTAAATACCAATAAACTTTCGCCTTCTGCTTTGACTTCCTCAATCATCTCGATCAGCCGTTCCAGTTTGTGCGATCGCTCTGGTGTAAACTCACTTTCATCTTGCAAAAACTGGCGCGGATGGTTACAAATTTGCTTCAGCTTCAGCAGTGTCGCCAAAATCATCCCCTTGCGCTTCATCCCTTCCGCCGCGTCAATTTCTTGTTCTACCTCTTTGACGATCGCTTCATAAAGCGAAGCTTGCTCGCGGGTGAGATTGCAGTAGAGCTTTTGCTCCACTTTGTCGGGGAGATCCTGAATAATCGACTTATCGGTTTTCAGACGGCGCAGGATAAAAGGTTCTACTAATTTTTTGAGCGCTGCAGATTGCGTGCGACTCCCATGTTTTTGAATCGGTAATTCAAACAACTTCCGAAACTGCGCCTCTTTACCCAAATATCCGGGATTGAGGAAATTAAAAATTGACCATAAATCCAGCAATCGATTTTCCACCGGTGTTCCCGTCAATGCTAGTCGATGGGTAGCGGGTAACTTTAAAATCGCCTTGGTTTGCGCCGCTTTGGGATTTTTAATATTCTGGGCTTCATCAATTACCACGCGATGCCACGCTACGCTGCTCAACAGCTTCTCATCTTTTCGCACCAAGGTAAAGGAAGTAATCAACATATCGCAACCTTGGACGGCGGCTTTAAATGCTTTGGCATCTTGCAAACGTTGAGGGCCGTGGTGAATCAGCGATCGCAATTCTGGAGCAAATTTTTCCATTTCCTTTTGCCAGTTACCAACTACGGATGTGGGCGCAATTAGCAGCGTGGGTAGAACCGAAGGTGCGATCGCTTTTTCTGTCTCTTTTTCTGTCTCTTTTGTAATAGATAAAACTTCCCGCTCTTGCAATAATCGAGCAATTACCTGCGCCGATTTACCCAAACCCATATCATCGGCAAGACAGCCATTTAATCCCAAACTTTCCAAATAACTCAACCAAGAAACGCCGCGCTTTTGGTAATCCCGTAACTTGCCATGAAACTTTGCCGGATCTGCAATTAACTCTAACCGACTCTTATCGTTCAGCTTCTCCAACATATCCGATAAAGCCCGATCGCGCTCCACCTCTAACTCTTCACTAGCTTCTCCTTCTGCCGTCAACTTCATAAAGTCAATCAAGCTGACATCGGGATTCTCTTCGCGATGTTTTTGCCAAAAACTCAGCATCTCCTGCATTTTATCTTTGTCCAGTTCCATCCATTGTCCTCGGAACTGCACCAGCGGTGTTTTGCTATTTACTAACGCCTGCCATTCTTGTTCGCTAACCCGTTCACCCCCGATCGCCAATTCATATTGATATTCCACCAAGGAATCCGCCGAAAACAATCCTTTGCCCTTGATTGCAGCGCTTTTGCTGCCCTTCCCTTTGACTTGCAGGCGAATCTTTGCCCGCTGTCGTCCCTTCGGCGTCCACCAAGCGGGGACAATCACTTTATATCCGGCATCTTCTAATACCCAAGCGGACTCGCTGAGAAAGGTGAAAGCATCATCTAAGCTGAGGGTAATGTTAGCAGGTTGGTCGGTTTCTAGCCCTTGCCAAAGTTGGGGATAAATGCGGGCAGCGTAGCCGAGATTTGTCAGCAAATGTTGCTCAAAGTTGTCTCCGAATTGTGTTTGCAACTGTTTTTGTTGAGTCGATCGCGATCGCCAATAATCCTGCAACGGCAGCCGCAGAGATGGGTCTTTTTTCGCAGCCACCTGAAACTCTAAAACCCAAGGCTGTTCGGGGTTTTCGGGGGATTGTAGTTGAAAGCAGAGGGAGAATGAGTCAGCAGATTGATTGCGCGTAATGCGATCGCGCCAGGTTTGCCATTGCCGGTATTGTTCAAGGCTTACTCGCGCGATTTTTCGTGTTTGGTTGAGGCAGATTTGGAGTAAAGAATCCGCAATCTTATTTTCAAACGATGCTGGGATAGGGGTTTGAGTGACAATTTCCGCGATCGCACACTCGGAAAAATGCCGCAGCAACCGTTCGCGATCGTAGAACTTTGGTGTATCTTGTAGCTGGATCTTCCGAAAACCGGACACACAAACTAAAGGCATCCATTCAACATAGCGTTGTAAATCAGTTTCGTACTGTGTTGAAACAATTTCCCATCCCGGATAAATCTCAAAGCTGGGTTCAATTTTGGCAGGTGTTTTTGGAGTTTTTGCAGTTGTTTTGGTTTTTGTCTCGCCCGCTTTCTTACGCCCGCGCGTGGCTTTCTCAGCGGGTTCGGATGTTTCGATAGGTGCGATCGCGATCGGAGCAGTTTCTCGATAGCGCAACGCCGGAATATAATGATCTTTCAGAACAATTTGCTTAAAACTTTGGGTGTAGTGATACCAAAATAGCAAGTCTGAACCAAACTGAACTTCTGCTAAATCGTAGAGGGCAAAAAAATGCAGATCGTTCAATACTTTAGTCAAAGTGTGGGTGGCGATGGACACACAATCAACTTCCCAATACTCCAACTCAAATGTTTCGGGTAACTCTGTCTCTAAATATCGCGCAAGTTCTAAAGAGGGCAAAGGCTGGTTGTCGGCAGTGGGAAGTAAAAAATACCGAGGGACGATCGCGTATTCTCGCCCCATCGCACTTGTATTGCTGACTGCTGACAGTTGAATCCCGGCTTCTTTCGTTAGAAACTCTCTTAACTGTGCCGTCTCCAATTGTCGGGGATGAACCTTAGCAGGCTGTTTTTTCTTTTCAGTGGTTTCAACCCAAAGACAAAAAGTTCCACCTTGAACAAAACTCTCTTCTGTTTGAGGAATCCAAGTCCCGTGGAGGATTTTCATAGGTTATACCAAACGCAACCTTTGGCAGCCTATCATATCATGAATGAGTGGGAAAAGATAAGACGGCGGTTGAAACCGCTGCTATACAAACGATGTCCGCATCCGCAGACTAAAGAGAATAACGTAATTTTACCGCGCTATATTTAACCCGCGTCGGCGGGTTTTGCTTGTGTAGACGCGGTTTCAACCGCCGAGTCCTCTTTAACCACCCTCTGCGGGTTTGGACTTGATAGATGCAGTTTCAACCGCCGAGTCTTATTAGACCTCTTGCAAAAAATCCTTTTCATCAATTGATAGGACGGGCAATATGCCCATCCCACAAGAAAAAATAAATTTTGTGGGATGGGCATCTTGCCCGTCCTAATTATTTTTGCAAGAGGTCTATTACAAATTTAGAAAATATCAGTTAAATCCAACACAAAACCGGGTAGTACATCTTCACCGGACAGAGTTGCAGGCGAGTCTAAAATTTCCACATCTGAACCTTGACGGGAGATTTCTACTTTTCTATTTTTGCGATCGAGCAACCATCCCAACCTCGCTCCATTTTTCACATATACTTTCATTTTAGCCCGCAATTTTTCTAGCGAGTCAGTAGTCGAACGCAATTCCACCACAAAATCGGGACAAATCGGCGCAAATTTCTTTTTTTCTTCAGCAGTTAAAGCATCCCACCTGTCGCGCCGAATCCAAGCAGCATCGGGAGAAATATCTGTACCGTCGGGCAGCTTAAATCCAGTTGAAGAATCAAAAGCAATTCCCAAATGCTTATTTTGTCTGCTCCAAGATTGAAGTTGATAGGATAAGTCAATGTTGAAATTACCAGTTTCGCTACCCGTAGGTGGCATAATAATCAATCCTCCACTAGCAGTCCGTTCAAATCTTAAATCCCGGTTGTCAATACACAACTGAAAAAACTGCTCGTCAGTTAATTCCAGCGTTAATTCTAGGGGAGAATCTAGGGGGATAGTTTGTGATTCCATAACTGCCTCCAAATATTACACGAGTTGAATGTCAACAGTCAACAGTCAACAGTCAACAGTCAACTGTTAACAAACAAATAACTAAGTCTCTGTATAACCTTGGATATTTTCCGGTTTAAACTGCTGCAAAATCTTCGCAGCTTTCCCAGTCAAATCATCAGTACCCTTAACCGCAATCAAAAATTTACCGGCATTCAAACGGTTGCGGTAGGGCAAAGCATCGCCACTACCAAAAGCCATACCGCCGGCGCCTCCAACAAACACACTGCCCATCGCAGCGGCGATCGCACCGAGTACGCCGCCGATCGCGTGATCGCCAATTTCCCCCGCCCAGGCAAAAGTCTTCAACTGAGTAATCAAGCTGAAAGTAACCCCAGCAATAAAGCCAAAGGGAATCAGCCAAATAGCCATGAGTTTAGCTTGTTTCTTCGCTTGCTGGTTCGGGTCGATCAAGCCAAATTCATCAGCAGTTTTGTAGCCGCGGCCCAAAATACTCACTTGCTTCATGGGCAAGCCTTCTTTTTCGAGAGCACAGTAGGCAGCTTCGGCTTGAATTCGATCGGGCAGTACAGCGATAAGATAATTCATAAAAAATACTCGGTAAGTGGGAAACGAGCGTGGCTTTAGCCCGCTAGTGGAAAACGACCAGGCGATTTCAATCGCCTTAATTCCCCTTACGGGGCACAGAGGGAATTTAATACAACCTCTCCGATTTTTTGAGGTATGGTTGCCTCAACTCCCTTGCGGGGTAAAGTTAGCCTCGCCAATGTTATAAAGGCTTGTTAGGCTGGCAGCACTGTTTCAGTGACTTTAAAACTGTTTAACCACCAGCGACAGAGCGGGGGACTAGCTTCGCATCCCAGGGTGTCATGACCTAAATAACGTAGTCAGTTAAGACTGAGGCTGGTCAGTACAGCTTGCTTTGATTGCTCTTACAAGCTCAGTGGCTTTAGCCCTGAGTTACTGACTAGAAAACAATTCCTGATAGTTAGGCTTGAATAGCCAAAGTCTATTGTAGACCGAAAAGACATACTAGCTAAGCAGTTGGAGGATTTTAACAGGGTCGTAAAGTCCGATCGCCCGCAAAGCTAAAATATTTCATGCAAAAAACGGCCGACCTTGACCGAATACAGATACAATTCAAACTGCACAAAGGCAAGCTTGAGCTGAGCTGTTAGATACTGCTCTAAGTGTAAGTCTCAACTTTGAGCTCGCCAACGCTCGGTCTATTTTTACTATTGCACTCAATTGCTTGCTATGCCTAAAGTTCTAGTATCCGATCCGATCGACCAAGCCGGAATTGACATCCTCTCCCAAGTCGCGCAAGTTGACGTAAACACAGGACTCTCAGCCGAACAACTGGTAAAAATTATTCCAGATTACGACGCTTTAATGATCCGTTCTGGCACCCAAGTTACCAAAGAAATCATAGAAGCCGGGAATTCACTTAAAATTATCGGCAGAGCCGGCGTCGGCGTAGATAATGTCGATGTACCCGCCGCTACCCGCAAAGGAATTGTAGTCGTCAATTCCCCCGAAGGCAACACGATCGCCGCCGCCGAACACGCCCTCGCCATGATGCTCTCGATGTCCCGCCACATCCCGGAAGCTAACGAATCCGTCAAAGGGGGTAAATGGGAACGCAACCGCTTTCTGGGCGTAGAAGTTTACAAAAAAACCCTCGGCATCGTCGGTTTGGGCAAAATCGGCTCCCACCTCGCCGCCGCAGCCAAAGCAATGGGCATGAAACTGCTGGCCTACGATCCCTTCATTTCGACCGAAAGAGCCGATCAGTTGGGCTGCCGCTTGGTAGAACTCGAACTGCTGATGCGCGAATCCGACTACATCACCCTGCACATCCCCAAAACGCCGGAAACCCTGCACTTAATTAACGCTGAAGTGCTGTCGAAAATGAAGCCCACGGCCCGCATCATAAACTGCGCCAGAGGCGGCATCATCGACGAAGCAGCCCTCGCAGAAGCCATCAAAGAAGGCAAGATCGCCGGCGCAGCTTTGGACGTTTACGAACACGAGCCGCTGCAAGCCGATTCCCCGTTGCGGAGTGTCGGCCAGAACATCGTGCTGACGCCCCACTTGGGAGCTTCCACAGCGGAAGCTCAGGTAAATGTGGCGATCGATGTTGCTGAACAAATTCGCGACGTGCTGTTGGGGCTGCCCGCGCGATCGGCTGTCAACATACCAGGAATTTACCCAGACTCGATCGAAAAACTCAAACCCTACCTGCAACTCGCCGAAACCCTAGGCAACCTCGTCAGCCAGCTAGCCGGAGGCCGAGTCGATTATCTCAACGTTCAACTGCAAGGCGAATTGGCCAGCAACCAAAGCCAGCCCGTAGTCGTTGCCGCCCTCAAAGGCCTACTCTCCCAAGCCCTGCGAGAGCGCGTTAACTACGTCAACGCCAGCATTGAAGCCAAAGAACGCGGAATTCGCGTCGTCGAAACCAGAGACGCCTCAATTCGCGACTACACCGGCTCCCTGCACCTCTCGGCTAAGGGAACCCTCGGCGAACACACAGTCACGGGTGCTGTGCTCGGCGAAAGCGAAATTCGGATTACCAGCGTTGACGATTTCCCGGTCAACGTTTCCCCCACTCACCATATGCTGTTTACCCTGCACCGCGATATGCCGGGGATTATTGGCAAAATTGGTTCCCAATTGGGCAGTTTTAATGTCAATATTGCCAGTATGCAGGTAGGCCGTAAAATCGTGCGAGGCGATGCGGTGATGGTTTTGAGCCTCGATGACCCTCTACCAGAAGGGATACTGGCTGAGATCCTAAAAGTTCCGGGAATTCGGGATGCTTACACGGTAAATCTTTGACGGATTTAGGAGTTTAGATTTTGGATGCCAGGGCTGATAATTGGTAATGGGTAATTGGTTATTGGTCATTGGCCTGAAAGCGGGAATTTTTCTATTAGCCAATCCTCCTTCCTCACTCCCCAGTTCCCAGTCTCCAGTTCCCCTGGGCCAATCTAAAATCTAAAATCTAAAATCTAAAATCGTTGACCCTCTACCAGAAGGGATACTGGCTGAGATCCTAAAAGTTCCGGGAATTCGGGATGCTTACACGGTAAATCTTT
>NZ_JAUBTU010000052.1:0-15887 GCF_036705085.1 Microcoleus sp. B6-A1 | reverse complement strand
GACGGATTTTGGAGTTTAGATTTTGGATGCCAGGGCTGATAATTGGTAATGGGTAATTGGTCATTGGTAATTGGCCTGAAAGCGGGAATTTTTCTATTAGCCAATCCTCCTTCCTCACTCCCCACTTCCCAGTCTCCAGTTCCCCTCTCGCAATCTAAAATCTAAAATCTAAAATCTAAAATCGTTATGGCACATAGCTGGTGGGAAATTAGAATTCTTTGCGATCCGGCGCTGGAAGATATCATCTTTTGGCGTCTGGAACGATTTAACTGTCAGGGAACTGCTACTGAGATCAAAAGCAATTCCTGCCTGATGTCGGCTTATTTGCCCGAAGAACAGGCAGGATTGCTGGATTTGGCCGCTCTGTCTCTGTGGCTGCGCCAAGATGCTCTGTGTGCAGGTTTGCCCCTACCTGCGATGCAGTGGGATTTGATTGAAGATGAAGACTGGGGCAGCACTTGGAAGGAGCACTGGCAGCCTCAAGAAGTGGGCGATCGCTTTTTAATTAATCCGGCTTGGCTGCCCCCACCGACTGATACCGATCGCGTCATTTTGCGTTTAGATCCGGGTGTGGCTTTCGGTACTGGTGCTCACGCTACTACTCAACTTTGTCTGGAGTCGCTGGAAATGCGGCTCGGTTTTGATGACAAAGAGTGCATCGTTGCTGATATCGGCTGCGGATCGGGTATTTTGTCGATCGGCGCGGTGTTGTTGGGCGCTACAAAAGTTTATGCTTTGGATACTGATCCTTTGGCTGTGCGATCGACCATTAGCAACAGACTACTCAACCGCGTTAATTCTCAGCAGTTGGTTGCAGAGCTCGGAAGTATCGATCGCTTGAAAGAAATGGTAGATGAGCCGATCGACGGTTTGATCTGCAACATTTTAGCAGAAGTAATCATTGATTTAATCCCGCAGTTCACTGCAATTAGCAAACCCACTACTTGGGGCGTGCTCAGCGGCATTTTGCTCGAACAAGCTAAGCCAATTGCTGATACTCTCGAACAGCATGGCTGGATTGTCGCTACTCTGTGGAAGCGCCAAGATTGGTGTTGTTTTAATATTCGGCGTAGTTAACAATATGGTAATTGCTAATTCCTAATTGCTAATTGGTAATTTTGAATTCATGTTTCATCTTTGGGAAGTGAATTTATTTAAATAAATGTCGCACCTGAAAATAAACCGCGCCAGCCCAGTAAAAACCATTCACCAAAATCAACAACGTTTTTCCAACATAAGAATTAACAAAACCCAAAACGCGGTAAGTTGACAGCAGCACTAACAACATTTCCACCACAGAAACAATTGACCCGTAGTGCTTCCTATCCCAATAAGAAAACGGACTGATAAAACGGTAATTGCTGAACGGAAAAAAGTGCCTGTGAGCGTCGTCATTGTGGACGGGCAAATCCCCCAGAGAGTGTAGTATCATACTGATAAACAAAATTTGCACACTTTGCCAGCCAAAGTAATAAGCAATTAGCAAACCAATAACCGCAAGGGGAATTGAATGAAACAGAGCCACAATATCTTGCACAAAAGGCTCATAATATGCTTTTGACCAAATTGTAGCTGCGGGCAAGCGAGCAATGTATTTCGCCCAAACGTAAAATAAAAATATCGGAATATCCGGCAAAATTCCGCCGATCGCAATAATGAGATTAGCTTGCGGCAGTTGCGGTTTGCCAAGAATTGCCAGATTGATAATAGCGTGGCTGGGAGTCTTCATCAGTAGGGAGCGTCAACTAGGATTATCTTATTCATAATGAATCAGATATTAGACATCTCCCATAATTGTTGTGGAACAGGCATCCTGCCTGTTCTTGAATATCATTTTGGGAAATGTCTATTGGCTGACACACCCTACGTGTGAGATAATTGGCTCCGGTTACAAGAAAGGTTGCACTCGATCAATCAACTGCGCCGCTTGCACCACTCCCTCAATGCGATCGACCTCAGCGCCATTTTTGAACAACACCAAAGTCGGCAAAGCATAAATGTGATGCTGCGACGCCAACTGTTCGTACTTATCGGTGTCAATTTTGACAACCATCAGCTTGTCTTTCATCTGACCACTCACTTGTTCCAAAATCGGTGCCATCATCTGACAAGGCCCGCACCAAGTAGCGTAAAAATCTACCAACACCGGCAAGTCAGAGCCCGATAGTAACTCTTCAAAACTGCTGAACTGTTTTTGAACTGCCATAAGACAAAATAATTTTTTGGGTTCTGGCTCGATTTTAGTGCAAAATTCTCTGGTAGATTGCGAGGATACAATTATGGAACTATTACCAGAGACTTTTCAGAGATTGCGGGGTCAAGTTGCTGTCGTGACCGGTGCGTCGCGGGGAATCGGTCGCGCCGTTGCTTTAACCCTAGCAGCAGAAGGCGCTAAAGTCGCCGTCAACTATGCCAGTTCGAGTGCTGCTGCTGATGAGGTGGTAGCAGAAATAGTCGCTGCTGGAGGAGAAGCTGTCGCACTTGCAGCAGATGTCTCGAAAACTGACCAAGTAGATTTACTCACCAGTAATGTCATGCAAAAATGGGGACGAATTGACATTTTGGTGAACAATGCCGGCATTACTCGCGATACTTTGCTGCTGCGGATGAAGTTGGAAGATTGGCAAGCGGTAATTGATTTGAATTTAACTGGCGTGTTTTTGTGTGCGAAAGCTGCGAGTAAAATCATGCTGAAACAGCGAAGCGGCCGAATTATTAATATTGCTTCGGTTGCTGGGCAAATGGGCAATCCCGGACAAGCTAATTACAGTGCGGCGAAGGCTGGGGTAATTGGGTTTACTAAAACTGTGGCGAAGGAGTTGGCGAGTCGCGGGATTACTGTGAATGCAGTTGCACCGGGTTTTATCACTACAGATATGACTAAGGATGTCAAGTCTGATGAGATTTTGAAATATATTCCGCTGGGGAGATACGGGGAAGTTGAGGAAGTTGCGGGGATGGTGAAGTTTTTGGCTGCGGATGCGGCGGCGGCTTATATAACCGGGCAGGTTTTTAATGTGGATGGGGGGATGGTGATGGCTTAGGATTTCGGGATTTTTTTAACCGCAGATATCGCACAGGTAAGATGCCTAGATATCGCACAGGTAAGATGCCTAGATATCGCACAGGCAAGATGCCTAGATATCGCACAGGCAAGATGCCTGTGCCACTATGAAAGCGGATATCTGCGGTTAACAATTATTTTAAGGCGGCACGCAACTGATGGAGGACTTTTTTGTATTTTGCAATGCGTTGAAAATCTGCCTCTGTCGGATTGGCGATGCGACGAATATCGAGGTTATGAGTAACATCAGCGATTTTGACTCGCAATGCGATCGGGTTGGCAATCACACGTTCTAAATAAGCTGGATAAGCTTCTCCTTCTATTTTGGTGATCGCCTCGATCGCCGAGACGATTACTTCCGGAAAGCCTTCGCTTCTAAGTTGCTCAAGTGTAAGTTCAGAATCTTCGACAGCATCGTGTAGAACCGCTACGATTTTCTGCTCTAGAGAATTTACATTTTCCATCACAGCGAGCGGATGATCTAGATAGGGATTGCCTGCCTTATCAACTTGCCCCTCATGAGCTTTTGCGGCGATCGCGATCGCTCGTTGTAGTAATGATTCGTACTCTGAATTCGTATTTGACAACATCGTCAAAGAAGTTCTCTATTAAAGTTTCATTCCCCTCGCGGGGAAAACTTAGTGTAGGAGTTTTTATTTTAAATATTCCTGCAACAATTTCCAAGCCCTTTGAGTACCTTCCCCTGCGTTGACTTTTTCAAAATCTACATCTTTTCTCAAAACTACCAAACCCACACCTTCTTTGATTTCTATTTTATCACTCTCGCTCACTCTCGCCAAAAAAAGGTGGTTTTTTTGTAAAATTTTTCTCTCATTTTGAGTCTTTTGGTGAGTAAAAGTTGTGCTCAACTCCATTTTGTAATAATTGGTTGTGAGGCAAGTTTCTTCCTCCATTTCTCGCAGGGCTGCCTGCTGTGGACTTTCTCCAATGTCCACGCCACCACCAAAAGTAGAAAGCCTTCCTTGACTGGCCATAGCTGGAATATTATCTCGCAGTTGTGCCCCAATCTGACCGTTGGGGAGCATGAGAAAAATGCGTAACTGATCACCGCAACTGCGTTGCGGTATCGCCAGTGATATCAGCGATAGCTACGCACTCGAGTTGTAGATGGTGTTGTGCATTTAAACTGAATGTCACAAAACAATCCCCTTGGGGTGGGGTGGGCGTCCCGCCCGCCCAGAATATGCAATTTAAATGCGTGACAGCTTATCTCAATCAAATTTTTAATGGCTCCCCGCAACGCCGTCTTACCTCAGCTTTTGACCTGGTATTTTACCAGGTGGGTACCGTTGGCTCGGACTTAAAGTTTCTGGGTACAAGCCCAGTTTACTGCTGTCCAAACATCTTGATTCCCGAGAGTTAAGAGTTATAGATCAAAAAAACATTATTGGCAGTCACCAACGTCGCAGTAGAACCTTTATTTAATATATACCAACTAACCTGATTTTGGCAAGCTTCGAGCAATTTAACTTGCATACCAGATAGATTCAACGGTTTGAGCGATCGCCAGTGCTTGCGATCGCCCCTGAGCCACCTTGTCCGCGTCGAACACAACTGTAACGTGACCGAGTTTGCGGCCGGGACGCGATTCTTTCTTACCATACCAATGGACAAAAGCACCGCTAATTTGTGCCAGTTGTTTTCTTTTTGCTAAATAATCGGACTGGGCAGACTCGTAGCCTAGCAAATTTACCATGACAGCACCTGCACATTTCAGATCCGAATTACCTAAAGGCAGTTGACAAACTGCGCGCAAATGCTGTTCAAATTGTGAAGTTTCGCAGGCATCGATCGTAAAATGTCCCGAGTTGTGGGTGCGGGGTGCAATTTCATTGACTAACAGCTTATTATCGGTGGTTAAAAATAATTCAATGCCGAAGACGCCGACAGCTTGCAAACTGTTGAGGAGAGTGCGGGCGATCGCACAAGCTTCAGTTTTTACCTCTAAACTAATATCAGCGGGCGCAATCACCAGATGACAAACCTGATTTTGCTGTTGAGTTTCCACGATCGGATAAATCGCAATTTCCCCAGTTGCCGATCGAGCTGCAATCACAGCCAACTCGCGATCGAACGGCACAAACTCTTCCACTAGCAAAGACTGACCTTGGAGTTTAGCACGAATTGACTCAAAACTCCCCCGATCCTTAACAATAAAAGTACCTTGGCCGTCATAACCGTGGCGGCGAACTTTGACCACAAAGGGAAAGTCGATCGATCCAGCATCCGAGTCTCCTACAATCTGCACGCTGTCGGAAACAGAAATTGCCCGACAGTCGATCATCGCCACCGCCTTAAACAATTCTGGGGGCAAATCCGCGCTGCAATCCCATTCCCAAAACCGGGGAGTTGGCAAACCCAAACCTTGTAAATAACAGCGTTGAACGTACTTATCCAACAAAGGAGAAAGCGACGACAAACTCGGCTGAAATAACACACCTTGCTCTTCTAGCGGTCGCAAACCATCCAAATCCACAAACTCATTTTCAAAAGTAATAACATCGCAGCCAGCCGCCAATTGAGCCGTAGCCAAAACATCATCAACAGCAGCCAAAACAGCACCAGCAGCAACAGAAACTGCCGGGTCAGTAGCATTAGGAGTTTGTACTACCAATTCAATACCGAGCGCCCTAGCAGCCTCCCCCATCATCGAAGCTAGCTGGCCGCCGCCGACAACGCCCACCCGCTTAAATTTGGCAAACGAACTCGCAGCGGTTGGATTTGATTTCATGTGAGTAAAATTCCGCAAAGTTAACCAGCCTATCTTATCGCTATTTGGCCCTGGCTCAATTACAGTAATTGCAGAGTTAAAAGCCCGAAAATAGTTTTAATTGCATGATTAAATCGAGGCAGAACCCCGAAAAATTGGGCAGCTAAAGTCTTTAATTATTGCACGCTCTCAGCCATTGAGAAACAGCCGTCGAACCCCACTCCTCCAGAAAAGTGCCACATCTAGCAATTCCCTAGCGCCAAGCATGGCATAATTGACAGCACTGCAAAAAGCAGATAGAAAGGTGCAAACACTGAAAATCAGAGATTCAGGGAACAAAATTTATAGGTGAGGATACTGTGAAAGTTTTAGTTGTGGGGAACGGAGGGCGCGAACACGCGATCGCAAAAAAACTGCTAGAATCTACGCGGATTAAACAAGTATTCTGCGTACCGGGCAACGGCGGCACAGCTACCACCCAAGGCTGTCAAAATCTGTCGCTCAACATCGACGACTTCCAAGGCATCGAACGCTTTGTGATGGTCAACAACATCGGATTAGTCATCGTCGGCCCCGAATTGCCCCTATCGCTAGGCATCGCCGACTATTTCCAACAGCGAAAAATGATGATTTTCGGCCCCACCAAAGCCGGCGCCCAAATTGAATCCAGCAAATCCTGGGCCAAAGAATTGATGCTGGAAGCAGGCATACCCACACCCAAAGCTGCCGTATTTACAGACGCAGAAGCAGCCAAAGCATACGTTCTGGAACAAGGAACCCCCATAGTCATCAAAGCAGACGGACTCGCATCAGGCAAAGGAGTCACCGTTGCCACCACCGTCAAAATGGCTCACAGCGCCATCAACACCATTTTCCGAGGCGAATTCGGCACCGACAACATCCGAGTCGTCGTCGAAGAATTCTTAACAGGTCAAGAAGTCTCGATTCTCGCCCTCACCGACGGCATCACAGTGGAACCGTTGCTGCCCGCCCAAGACCACAAAGCTATCGGCGAAGGCGACAAGGGAGCCAACACCGGCGGTATGGGAGCCTACGCCCCAGCGCCCATCGTCACCCCGGAACTCATGGAAAGGATTCAAGAAGAAATTCTCGAACCCACCCTCGCAGCACTGCAAAAACGCAAAATCGACTACCGGGGTGTACTCTACGCAGGTTTAATGATTACCCCCGACGGAGAACCAAAAGTCTTAGAATTCAACTGCCGTTTCGGAGATCCCGAAACTCAAGCGGTTTTGTCGCTGCTGGAAACGCCTTTAGAAGATTTGGTGCTCGCCTGCTGTCAGCAGCGTCTCGGTGAATCTTCTATTCGCTGGAAGTCGGGGGCCTCTGTGTGCGTAGTTTTGGCTTCTGGGGGCTATCCTGGAAGTTATCAAAAAGGCAAAGTTATTACAGGTATCGAGGAAGCTGAAGCCAAAGGAGCAGAAGTGTTTCACGCCGGCACCCAGTTGAAGCACCAGCAGTTGGTGAGCGACGGCGGCCGGGTTTTGGGCGTCACCGCAGCGGGAGAAACTTTGGAACAAGCTATCTCCACAGCTTATGCAGCAGTTGATTGTATCCAATTTGAAGGGGTCTACTGCCGTCGGGACATCGGCCGCCGAGCTCTGGGCGATAAAAATTAGGAATGGCGACATCGACCGCCATCCGAAAGCCAAGCAATCTCAATGTAGAAATGTAACAATGAAGTTTGGTGTATCTGCGGTGGCGGTAGCGGACAAGTCGCAGCAGAAAATTTTATCTGAAGCCAACTGAATTTATCTTGCTTTTAATATTGAACGGGTGAACTGGTGAAATGCTGGCCATACTAAACAAAATCGGAGAAATTATTGCCCGCTGGTGGTCGGATTTTACCCTCCAGACCCGCCTGATGGCCGCTGCTACCCTCGTAGTGTCGTTAATTATGAGTGGCCTGACCTTCTGGGCCGTGAATACTATCCAGCAAGACGCCCGACTTAACGATACTCGTTACGGCCGTGACCTCGGCCTGCTGTTGGCGGCAAATGTGGCGCCGCTGATTGCCAACAACGATCGCTCCGAAGTCGCCCGCTTTTCCCGCCAATTTTACAGCAGCACCTCCAGCGTCCGCTATATGCTTTATGCAGACGAAGCGGGGGATATTTTCCTGGGGATACCCTTTTCGGAATCCGAGGTGGAGACTTCCCTGACACTGCGCCGCCAGATCAAACTTCCCGATAATTTTCTCGCCGATATTGAGGCGAGAAATTTAACTTCTTTGCCTTTGGTGCGGCAGCATTTGACGCCAGATGGAGAAGTTACCGATGTATTTGTGCCGTTAATTCATGAAGACAAATATTTGGGAGTTTTGGCGATCGGCATTAACCCCAATCCCGCAGCAGTTATCTCTTCAAATCTGACTAGGGATGTCACTTTAGCAGTATTTGTCACAATTTGGGTGATGGTAATTTTGGGAGCTGTATTTAATGCCCTGACAATTACTCAGCCGATCAAACAATTAGTCTTCGGGGTCAAAAATATCGCCAGCGGGAATTTTAAGCAGCGAGTTGACCTCCCTTTGGGTGGAGAATTGGGCGAGTTAATTGGCAGTTTTAATGAAATGGCCCAGAAACTCGAAAGTTATGAAGAACAAAATATTGAAGAACTGACAGCGGAAAAAGCTAAGTTAGAAACTTTGGTATCAACGATTGCTGATGGCGCGCTTTTATTAGACGCAAATTTGCAGGTAATTTTAGTTAATCCGACGGGGATGCGGATTTTTGGCTGGGAAGGCAAAAATGCGCTCGGAGTAAATGTTCTGAACATTTTGCCTTCGGAAGTGCAGCAGGACTTGGGGAGACCGTTGCAGGAAATAGCTGCGGGCGATCGCGACGGCGGCGAATTTCGCATCTCGATGAGCGAACCAGTTAACCGTACAATTCGGATTGTTTTAACTACAGTCATTCTGCACAAAGCGCCCGGTGCCGAACCGCTGTGCAAAAGCTGCATCCGCCATGAGGAAGATACCTGTACCGAGCCACAACGCCCGCTAGCTGTAGAGTGTACTTTCTACGAGCAAACCTCCAAGCATCAAGGTTCAGGAAATTACCGGGAAAGTCTCAAAGGCATTGCAATGACAGTGCAGGACATTACTCGCGAAGTAGAACTCAATGAGGCTAAAAGCAATTTTATCAGCAATGTTTCTCACGAATTGAGAACACCTTTATTTAATATCAAATCTTTTATCGAGACTCTCCACGAGTACGGAGAAGACCTTCTAGAAAGTGAGCGCCGGGAATTCCTAGAAATTGCCAATCGAGAAACCGATCGACTAACTCGTTTAGTTAACGACGTGTTAGACTTGTCGCGACTGGAATCCTGCCGAGTTTATCACTTGGAAGCTGTTGACCTCCCGCAAGCTGTGGAACAAACCCTGCGGACTTATCAGTTAAATGCTAAGGATAAAGGCATTGAATTAGAGCAAGAAGTTGACCCGTATTTGCCCCCTGCTTTAGGTCATTACGATTTGTTACTACAAGTATTTGCAAATTTAGTAGGAAATGCCTTAAAATTTACGCAATCCGGCGGCAAGGTAGCCATTCGAGCGTATTTGCTAGAGTCGGAGGCGCCCACCCACAAAGACGGTCAATCCGGGAAGCAAAACTTGTCACCGGATGCCAAACATTTTCCGGTAGTGCGGATCGAAATTTCTGATACTGGAATTGGCATAGATCCTGAAGACCAACAAGCAATCTTCGATCGCTTTTTCCGGGTAGAAAACCGAGTACACACTTTAGAAGGAACGGGATTAGGTCTTTCTATTGTCAGAAACATTATTGACAAGCACCACACTAAAATTAATTTAGTTAGCGAAGTTAATGTGGGTACGACTTTCTGGTTCGACTTGGCAGTTTATCAGCCGAAACAAACACTAGAGATGGAAAATTCTTGGCCAGTGGAAGCAACGGTGGAGAGTGAAACAATTGCGAGTCATATTCAGTGATCCCACTTAATTAAACGTAAAACGCGATCGGTGTTAAAGCCCCGACTTCTTAAAGAAGTCGGGGATATGCCTATTCTGTTTAAAGATTCTCCTAATAGGCCTGACCAAACGCTGACATCATCCGTGTGGATTATCCTTAGCTGTCCTATCTAAGCTCAATTTTACCGATAAAACTACATACCAACACCAATAAGTACCAACCCCCAATAATCCCCCCTCTGTCAAATTAGTCATTAGCATAAATGTTAATAAATACAAAGGCAAACCTGACTCAGGAAAACTTCCTTTAACTAGGTACTTTATACCTCTAAATATATTATTTAAAAATGACAAAATAAACAACAACAATCCGCACCAACCCAGATCGCAAATTATATCAATAAAACCATTGTGAGAGTGGGGTGGTATAAAACCAGATTTAGCTACTATAATTCCGTAAGCTGGATTTTCCAAGCCACGCCAAGACTGCCAAAATCCTGCAATCCCATAACCAAATATGGGACTATTTTGATTAATTCGATCAATAATTAAAGGCCAAAAGTCTGTCCGACCCGTTAAAGTCATATCTTTTCCCAAACCATCCACAATAATAGCCTCTAAATTATTTAACACCAAAATACTTATACCTATACTACCCGCCAGAAATAAGATAAAGCAGACAAAAGCCCATTTGACTGGTAATTTTTTTAAGAGGGCTAAATAACTCCACAAACTGATTAATACCACTGTCAAAATGCGACTAGCACCGCTACAACCTTTTTGCAATCCTATTAAAGCTATTAAAGTGATAAATAATGAGAAATATCGATATTTACGCTCTTTAACAGCATATAAAATCCATAAGGAAGCTGTATTAGCCATTTGAAAAGAAAAAGGGTTTTTATGGCCAAAAACTCCTGTCCAACAACCGTCCGGTGCGGGATTTGGTTTCACAACTCCCCATAAAGCTAATAAACCAGTTAGCCATCTCAATAATCCATAAATTTCCAACCAACTATACACTTTTCCTACATAAATAGAAACCAGTGTTATTCCCCACATAGCCAAAATAGCCCTAAAAGTAAGTTCAGGAGTTTCTGACCACAAGCCAGATAAAGTCATGAGCAACAAAAACAAACCTAAAAAAATGTCTCCTGCTATCCATTTAATGACTAGAGAGACTGTTTTTTGGGTAGTTTTAGTTAATCGGGGAAATAATATTAATATCATGGCCCCATAAATAGCAATTTGACCAATAATCGTTGGGGGTGTACTGTCTAAATTGTATAAAACTTTAGGATGGATCTTGGTAAAGGGCATTGCCGTGAGCCCCGAACCACCAGTGATGGTAAAAAAAAGTATCCCCACAAAAATCTTTTCTAATGTGAGACCCAATTTGGGATGGCGTGCGACTAAAATATAAATAGTCACAAAGACGATAAGCGTTAAACACAATAGCATCAACCCAAACATCGGCACCCTTAAAATATCTTTCATGGCTTTACCTCTATCATAAATTTGTTACTACCTATGAAATGGCTTACCCTCCGTGCTTTAAAACTGCCACTGCTGGCGCTGGTACTCACTTTCTCCTACCCTCAAACCAACCTCGCTCAGTCGCCCGCCCCCCCCGCAACAAGTATTAATACTGACTACTATCTAGGTGGTGGAGACAATATTAGAATTGATATCTACGATCTGCCTCAGCTTAGTGGGGAGTATCAAATTCCCGCTGGGGGATCTATTCAAATCCCCATTATTGGTAGTATTTCCCTTCAAGGATTAACTTTAGAACAGGCAGCCCAAGTTATCACTAGAGCTTATGGCCGGGTCGTAAAAAGACCTTTAGTTACAATCAGCTTACAAGCTGCCCGCCCGCTTAATATTTGGTTATCGGGTGAAATAAGTCGTCCCGGCTCCTACTTATTGCCCCTAGCTAATGGAGGTGGCACTAGACCATCAATTCAGTTTCCCACGCTTCCTCAAGCTTTAGAAAAAGCTGGGGGTATTCGAGCTAGCGCTGATATTCGACGAGTAATTGTGCGGCGTCGGCTTACCGCTAACAAAGAAATAACTATCACTTATAATCTGTGGGATTATTTACAAACTGGTCAGAGCAGCCAAGATATCACGTTGCGAGATGGAGATCAAATCTTGGTTCCCCCTCAAGAAACCATTAATTTAGCAGAAACAAATCAACTTAGTGAATCTAATTTTTCTATACCAGCAGAGCAACCCCGTACTGTCTCAGTATTCGGAGAGGTGAAGCGTCCCGGTAGATATGTAGCCATTGGTGGTGATACCCGAAATGGTGAAAGAACCAGCGGACAACCGACCATCATTCGAGCTCTACAACTAGCTGGTGGCATCACATCAATCGCTGATCTTCGGCAAATCCAACTCCAACGTTATACTAGAAGTGGCCAACAACAAATTAGAACTATTAACCTCTGGCAATATTTGCAAGAACAAGATACCTCTCAAGATACTATACTACAAGAAGGGGATATCATCTTTGTCCCGACAGCGACGGCGATCGACCCTGGAGAAGTTTCTGTTCTAGCTACTGCTAGCTTTGCTCCGGCGACTGTGCAAGTGAGCGTTATCGGAGAAGTCAATACTCCGGGTGGACTCAAATTACCTCCTAATACTACCTTAAATCAAGCCATTATGAGTGCGGGGGGTTTCAGACAAAATCGCGCTAACTCTAGATATGTGGAACTGATCAGGCTGAATCCTAATGGCACTATATCCCGATCGCAAGTAGCAATTAATTTGAATCAAGGAATCGACGCTCAAAGCAACCCACTGATTCAAGATAATGACATAATTATAGTGGCACGATCGAGGAATGCTATCTTGATAGACAACATTAACACTGTTCTCTCACCAGTTAATAATATTATTGGTGGAATTCTCGTTCCCACCCGACTCATAGAGCTACTCAGACTATTCGGAAATTAGGAATTAAATAACATTCTAGCTATGGATAAAAAACTGTTGTCTTCCCTCAAGAATGACCTTAATGGTCAATATTTGTCTGCTCCCTCCGCTAATTACCTAGCTAGTACCCCAGCAGAGGATGACCAAGTTCTTGATATGAATTGGGTACTAGCTGTCGTCAAACGTCGCCTTCTGGTGATGGGCCTAGTAGCTGCCAGCATAGCTACTTTAAGCGGTAGTTTCGTGCTCACGGCAGCCAAAAAATCTATTACCGAGTATGAAGGAAAATTTACAGTTTTAGCAGAACCCATTACGGCTGACGATCGGCTATCAAAGCTCTTGGTTCAAGCTCAAAATAACAGTTTAGGCATCACAGACTTGAACAAAATTAAATCATCAGCGGAAGAAGGTTCTTCGGTGGATTATCAAAGTTTATCGCGGGTTTTAAAAAGCCCAGAAGTGTTACTACCATTAGTTAATAAATTGCAGAAAAAATATCCAAATTTTGACTATAAAATTCTCAGTAGTCGCTTGATTATCCAACGTGTTACTTTCTTGCGAGATGGGAAGCAGGGGGGTACTAAACTCGTAGATATTAGCTACCGCGATCGAGACCCCAAGCGCCTCCAATATGTGCTGGATGAAACTGCCAAATATTACCTAGAATATATGGGAAAAGAGCGTTTAAAAGTTAGCAAACAAAGTATGGATTTTATTGATCGACAAATGCCACCACTCCAGCAGAAAGTAGATAAATTGCAACAAGAATTACAAATTTTAAGAGTTCAGTATAACTTTAATCAACCAGAACTACGCAGCCGCAGCCTATCAGATCAGCTAGATATTTTAACTAATCGTCGCCTAGAAGTGCAAGGACAACTGGCAGAAAGTAGGCTTCAATATGAAAGCTACAAAAAAAGAGCGTTAACGGGCGATAATCGTTGGATTGTTGATATTAGCCCCAAATCCTATGAAAATTTAATTGGCAAAGTAAATGAAATAGAGTCGCAATTAGCTTTAAGCTCTACTCAATTTTATGAAAATAGCCTTCCCATTCAATCTTTGCGGGAAAAGCAGCAAAGTTTGCGCGCTTTAATGAAAAAAGAAGCTGATACTGTCCTCTTGCAGATGCAATCACAACTAAAACAGTTGGAAGCTCGCGAGCGATTGATAACTAATAGCCAAAACTTACTGCAAGCAAAAATCACTCAAATGCCCCAAGCTCAACGTCGCTACGATGACCTACAATTAAAACTAGAACTAGCTAAAGATACTCTCAAACTCTTCCTCGAAAAACAAAAAGCTTTACAACTAGATGCTGGTCAAATTGATGGCTCTTGGCAAATTATATCTAAACCACAGTTAATCACAAACGAAAATGGTGATCTCCACCCAGTAACAGAAAAACCAACCCGTCGCCACCTAGCCATTGCCCTCGTTATTAGCACTTTACTAGGCATTGCTATAGGTTTCCTAGTAGAAGTTTTAAATACTGTTTTCCATACTCCAGAAGAAATTAAATCAGCAACTAAACGCCCTCTTTTGGGAGTCATTCCGATCGCCAAAGCGATGAGAATTAAATCTCGTAGAGGTGAAAGGGTTCCCCCTCAATTCACTAGCGTAAGTTCAAATACTAACAGTGCAAGCTTAAAACGAATAATAGTTTCAAATTACAAAGATTTTCCTGTGGTCGAGGCATTTCACTACTTATACACAAATATTCAATTATTAAATGCTGAACACCCAATAAGTTCTTTAACCATCACTTCGACCATTAAAGGTGAGGGTAAGTCCACTGTAGCACTTTATTTAGCTAAAACTGCTTCTGCTGTTGGTAAACGAGTATTATTAGTGGATGCTAATATGCGTTTGCCTCAACTGCACACATACCTTGGCTTATCAAATATCAAAGGTTTAAGTAATGTTTTAAGTTCGGATTTAAGCTTAAATGAGGCTATTCAGCGATTACCCGACGATGACAATCTTTTTGTCCTCACAGCAGGTACTATTCCCCCTGATCCCATTAAATTACTTTCTTCGAGAAAGATGCACTATGTAATGGAACAATTCCTCGCCTTATTTGATTTAGTCATTTACGATACGCCGCCTTTGATTGGTTTAGCAGACGGCCATTTACTAGCTTCTCAAACTGATGGTACAGTGCTGATAGTAAAAATAGAAAAAACCGATCGCGGTCTGGTCAACAAAGCTTTAGATCAACTAAAGGTAGCGGATTTTAAAGTATTGGGAGTAGTAGCTAATGGGGTTAAATAACGAAGGCTGAAATGAAGTTAGATAGCGAAAGGAAGAAGTAAGACAATTTTGGATTTTGGAATTTTAATTAGCGAGAGGTATTAACTTACTAGATAGGGGTTTGGAGTTAGCCTATATCCCACATTCCGCAGGTGCGATCGCGCGAGCGAGTATTTTTCAAAGATTGGGCCACCGAACCCGCAAAAATAAGAGGCAATATTGAGCATTTCTAGTGTCCGGTTGAGCTGGCGGGGCGACAAGTCGCTTATAACGCTAATAGAATAAGCCTCATAGCTCTTATTCCTTGTTGATAATTAGGTAGTTTATGTGGAGACAAAGACATTAATTCAACAACAACCTGCCAATTACTAAACATCGAATCGACCCATGATTCACCCCAAATTCCCATATAAAAAGTGCTATGACGTGCATATTTTCTATAATTTTCTGTTTTTCTACTTAGATATTCTTGAACTTGCTTTGACTTAATTTCTATCCCTTGAATTATACTCTTCAAGTATGCTAGTGATAACAAAATTAATAATTTACTCAGTCGCTCACCTGTGAGATTAGTCCTTTCTAGGTTATATCCTCCACCCTTAAAGTCTCGCTCACATCTCTTCAATTCCAAATCTTTTTGCATAAGCATCAACTGCGGCTTGTATATCTGCCAAGCTTGTCAGAATATACCACAATACGGTTTACTTAAGGGTTAGGAGGCTTTAAAATATTAAAAATAGGAGAATTAATTTTTATTCCAGTACCTCTGTGTTTAACTTTTTTGGATTTAAATTTTGAAACAGGTTTTTTCACAACTCTTGGGTTATTTCTCTCAACTCTTTGTGGCAAAGTCGCATCAAGAATCTCCAAATTCAACCAAGTAAAAAAAAGGGGATTTCTTGTGCTTCTAGTCGCTGGAATTTTGGGACAGCGCGACGAAT
>NZ_JAUBTU010000051.1:25416-49761 GCF_036705085.1 Microcoleus sp. B6-A1 | reverse complement strand
GTTGCCCCGAAACTACAAAAGCCTGATTTTCCGTAGGGGCAATCCTCCCGTGGTTGCCCCGAAACTACAAAAGCCTGGTTTTGCCTAGGGGCAATCCTCCCGTGGTTGCCCCGAAACTACAAAAGCCTGGTTTTCCGTAGGGGCAATCCCCCCGTGGTTGCCCCGAAACTACAAAAGCCTGATTTTCCGTAGGGGCAATCCTCCCGTGGTTGCCCCGAAACTACAAAAGCCTGATTTTCCGTAGGGGCAATCCGACCCCTACTCCCCGTGGTTGCCCCGAAACAGCCCTACGCTGTGACGGGAGAGTGTCAACTACCACAATTAATCCCAAGGCGCTTTTGTTGTGAATCGTTGAGTTGCTGGCGATGGAAGCTGTCCACCATTAACCAGTGGAGGCGGTCAATTCTATTTCTTTAGCCCAAGGTATTGCTGCCAAAATATAGTAGATGTCATCTCCTTTGAAGCAGTTTTCCATTTTTCACTTACGGATGACCATTCATTAATACCTTCAGCAGCAACTTTAAACCACCTAGTCAAAAGGTTAGTACCAGCTAATTTATCTACCTCATTTTGGTTATTATAGCTTTTACTAAGGTTTACAATGCTCATGTGAAAGGTTTCTGGATCAGAATTTTTGATAAAATCTGGCCCTTTTAGATAGTCTTCAAAAGCTTTTACAACCATCTCTACATGATTATAATCAAATTTTGCTAAAGCCTGAAGTATTACTTTTGTCAAATGCTCAACTGCAGCCATATATTCTGGAGAATAATGGATGGAATAAGCTATTAAATCATTGCGGATATAATAATAATTTTCCCAATTTACATTCTTGGCCGCGGCTGGTTGATGCCACACCGCCATTGATGGAAAAGCTACAATGTTATTGCCCAACTCTTTTATTCTTAAACCAAACTCTACATCATCTATTTTGATAAATAAAGGCAGCGGTAATTGAGTTTGTTCAACAAGTTCCTTAGAAAAAGAGAAAAACCAAAATCCGCCATAGTCTACATCTTCTTCCTTGAGCAACCTGTTGAGAGAATTAGAATCTCGTAAATCGATATTATAATTTAAAGCAATTAATGCCCCAGGCCCAAATCCTCTAGTTTTAGAATAGGCGTTGTACGATGCTCCTGCTTCATACAAGATATGCTTTTTCTGTAAATTTAGCAGTCCACCCGCTACAGCAAAATCAGAATTGGCGTATTCATACAAAGGAAATAATTTATAAATACATTCACTTTCTAACTCTATATCATCATCCATAAGCAAAAAGTGAGAATATTTTTTTTCCTCTAAAGCTTCCACCAACCCTCTGGTAAAGCCCCCGCTTCCACCAGCATTTATATTAGGAACTAGCCTCAGTTTTGGCTTTCCAAAATCAGCTTCATCTAAAGTTCTACCATTATCAACAACGAATACTTTAAAGTCCTTGGTTTCTAGTAATTCATCTTGAAAAATTGCATTTAATGTATTTTGTATGAAGTCCTCTTTTTTAAAAGTGCAAATTACAATCCCCAAGGATGCTTCTCTAGTTTTACTTTGATCAGTTGCTATCCATGCCCCTTTAAATTCACCCTGTTCACTAGAACAAGTTATTTCAAAATATATTCTGCCCGCTTTTTTGCCTTGAAGGAGATTTATTGGTGAGAGTTTTACAGGATCAGAGAATTGACATTTCTCAAAGCTTTCTTCAGAAATTATTTCTTTGTTTTTTTGCCCATCAAATTCTCGGTAAACAGAAACCTTAAAATCGCCTTCAAGTTTCAGCAAGTAGTAGATAGAGCTAAGAGTTGTATATTGAGTATAATATCTCTCGTAAAACGAATTAAAGTAAGAATTTGAGGAGACAACACCACCCTGAGATAAAACAACTTTTTTGTCATCTTCCTGGTAGTTTATAGATGCAGATTCATTACACCGTATATATACATCCGAGGCCTCGGCTGATTTTGGTAGCTTAATTCCAGCTAATATATTCATGTAATATCTACCTCTTCTTGTAGTAAACTTAGTAATTTCATTTGGCTGCTCTTAAGCAGTCTTAGCTTAAGAATAATTTGTAGCTAGCTTCTAGCACGTCCTCCTTTAGGCATAACTGCTATCACATTTTTTTAAGTCGTGGATAAAGGGATTGATATCGAAACCAAGCCTCTTCTAGGATTGGATCAACTGATTGGGGAGTGGCAGCAAGCGTTGGTGCGGCTGTTAGTTTGAGCGTGTCATTAGCATCTGCGTATATGCCAATTCCTATACCCGCCAGTAGAGCAGCACCACGCGCAGAAGCCGCAGCAACTGTAGTTGCATAGAGGGGTATTCTCAATACATCGGTCAGTAATTGTTTCCAAGGCATTTCTGCAGTTCCACCGCCAGCTAAACGCAGTTCTGTCGCTTTAAAACCTGTTGCCTCAAGTGCCTCAAAACCTTGTCGCAAGGCAAAAGCAACTCCCTCTAAAGCTGCCCGCATCAAGTGCGCCTGTGTGTGATGAAGTCCCAGCCCCACCCATGCCCCACGTATATATGGATCAAGGTGTGGAGTTCGCTCACCCGTGAGGTAGGGCAAAAATGTCAACCCTTCACATCCTGGGGGAACAGAAAATGCTTTAGTATAGACTTCCTGCCAGCTTAAGCCGAGGATACCTCGCACCCACTCAAGCGCTAACCCGGCATTTTGCATTGCTGCAAGGGTGTACCACTGGTTAGGGAGGGCGGTTCGATAGAGATGGGTACGACCATGACGATCGATAATTGGTTGCGATCGAGGTGTAATGATTTGAGCGCCTGTGCCTATGGTTAGTTGAACCAAACCAGGCTCTAGTAGTCCGTTACCAAGTGCCGCCGCTGCCGTATCCGCCGCACCAGCAATAACGGGTAAGCCAACTCTTAAGCCAAGATGCTCTGAAGCAATAGTTGTTAGGTAGCCGGAGATCGCACTAGAGGGGATAATTTTTGGTAAGCAATCACCACGTAGATTCAGGGCTAAGATTGCATCCCCAGCCCAGTTATCCGACACAACATCGTAAAGCAAAGTACCGCTAGCATCAGATGGTTCCGTTGCGACTTCTCCTGTCATCCGTAACCGCAGCCAATCTTTGGGCTGGAGTGCCCAACGCGCTTCGGTGTAAACATTAGCCTCGTGTTCTCGTAGCCACAACAAAGTGGGGCCGGCCATTCCAGCCGTAATCGGGTTGCCCAAGCGCTCTAGAATAGCCGCATCGATCGAATGATAAGTGTTAAGCGTGGCACTAGAGCGAGTATCTGCCCAGAGGATAGCAGGGCGCAGGGGCTGACCAGACTCCGAAGCTAGGACAACACCGTGCATTTGCCCTGAAAGTCCGATCGCCTGTACTCGATCGGCATGATTTCCCACTGCCTTCCTAACAGCCGAGGCAACAGCTAACCACCAATCTTCTGGTTCCGACTCAGCCCATCCAGGTTGGGGTGCATGAACAGGATAGGATGTTGATGCTTCACCTATAGTGGTTCCGTCTGTCGCTAGGAGCAATGCCTTAGCAGAGCCTGTTCCTAAATCTATGCCAAGCAGCATGATAGCTAATCCTCAAATCATTTAGTGTCTCAGTAAACGGGCGATCGCTTTTACCAATTCATCAGGTTCAACAGGCTTGGAGATATGCATCTGAAATCCTGCTGCTAAGGCTTGCTGCTGATTGATTTCTCCAGCATAGGCAGTAAGTGCGATCGCAGGAATCGTGCCGCCCTGTTCAGGTGACCACTTTCTAATTTGCCGAATCAGGGCATAACCATCCATCTCTGGCATCCCAATGTCACATAACAGCAGATCGGGGACAGATTGATTTAGGAGAGTCAACGCCTGTGCACCGGAAGCGGCTGTCGTAACTTGTGCGCCAGATTGCATTAGGCTGAATGCTGCCAAATCCCGCATATCTGCATCGTCGTCCACAACCAAGACCTGAATACCTGCTAAGTCTGTCGCACTTTCTCGGTGCTTGTCATCAGAAGAGGGTTCCGCCTCTACGATGTTTAACGGTAGCTGGATGGTAAATGTAGCCCCTAAGTTCTGTCCTAAGCTGTCTGCTTGAACCGTTCCTCCATGCAGTTCGGTAAAATGACGGACGATCGCCAGCCCCAATCCCAATCCGCCAAATTGTCGAGTCGTTGTGCCATCTTCTTGACGGAAGTAGTCAAACACATGGGGTAAGAAGTCTCGACTGATGCCTTTTCCAGTATCTTTGACTTGAATCTGAGCATAGGTGCCAACTTGCTCTAGTTGCACCTCGATTCGTCCTCCGGCTGGGGTGAATTTCACAGCATTGGAAAGGAGGTTCCAGACTACCTGTTGGAGGCGATTCGTATCACCTGAAACCGTTCCTGAAATAGGATTAAACCTGGTCTGGATTTGAATGTGTTTGGCTTCGGCTGCCAGTCGTACCGTTTCCAGACCGGCTTCAATCGTTGCTGCTAGATTCACACTCGCGACGTTTAAGGTCATTTTTCCTTGCAGAATGCGCGAGACATCCAACAAGTCCTCAATTAATTGAGCTTGCAGCTTGGCGTTGCGTTCGATCGTTTCCAGGGCTTGCTGGGTTTTTGTGGCATCGAGTCGCCCACCTCGTAGCAATTTTGTCCAGCCCAGAATCGGATTGAGGGGCGATCGCAACTCGTGGGACAACACAGCCAAGAATTCGTCTTTAATTCGGTTAGCGGCTTCTGCTTTTGCGCGATCGCGTTGAGCCAATCGGTATAATTGAGCATTGTCGATCGCCAAGGAAGCACGACGCGCCAATTCCTCTGCCAGTTGCAAATCTGCTGAGGTATACCGTCGTCCAGATTCGGCACAGATAAAGGAAATGACCCCTAGAATTCGTGCCTGAGTCCTTAGTGGCACCGTCATTACAGAGCTGAATCCAACCTGCCGCAGCATCTCTAAATGCTCTGAATCACGCGCTGCCTGTACCAATAGTTCATCGGGAATATCCGGCACGAAATCAGATTGCCCAGTTCGCAAGGTGTATGCACCACCGCGAGGGTCATCCGGGTTCAGCGGATACTTGTCTCTAATCTGATATGCCCATTCCAGTTTAGCCTGGTCGATGTGAGCAACAGCAATCTGCTCGATCGCACCATCCTCTTCTATCATGTGAACCGTACACCAGTCAGCTAATTCCGGCACTGTAAGCTGCGCGACTCGCTCCAAAGTAGTTTGATAATCGAGTGAGGATGCCAGCACCGCACTTGCCTCAGAGAGAAAGCGTTGGGCAAGCTCTAACTGCACCCGTTCCGTCACATCTACCACATACACGAGAATGCCTTCGACCTGACCATTTGAGTTAACAGTTGGAAGATAGTAAACGTTGTAGTAACCGGGACGGCGATCGCAGCGTCCGGGAACATTCACCGCAAAATTCGGTGAAATGAAAGGATTCCCTGTGGCGTAAATCTGATGGAAGACTTCAACTAATTTTGGATCGGACTGACCAAAAATATCTGGAATTGAATAGCCTAAGTGTTGCTCGCGGGTTAATCCATTAATTTCTGCTAATGCTTCGTTAATAGCAATAAATCGCTGCTCGGAATCTAACAGAGCAAGTCCAATGGGTGATGTTTCAAAGATGGTTTCCAGTTGGCGCTGTGCGGCTTCGGCTTCGGATCGTGCGAGGCGCTCGCGTTCTAACAGTTGTTCTCGTTCTTGTTCTGCATACTTGCGCTGCGTCACATCCAGCACCAGCGATAGCACCGAAATCATCCGTCCCGATTCGTCCCTGAGACTGGAGTTATACCAGTCGCAATGCACAATGTTGCGATCTTTCGTGTAATTGCGGTTGTATGAAAAAATATGGGGTTCTTCACCATAGACCAGCCGTTGGCAGACTTCAGTCACCGATGCGAGGTCTTCCTCAAAGACAAAAGGTACCTCTGTTAAAGATTTGCCTAGAATTTCTTCGGCTTTCCAGCCCACAATGCGCTCTGCACCAGCAGACCACCGAATGATTTGAAAGTCTCGATTCCATTCAACGACTGCCATTGGAGAGTTTTCAACATGGAAGTTGAGCTTTTGTAGGGCTTGACGCAACGCCTCTTCTGCTTGCTTGCGTTCTGTGATATCAATGACAACTCCGATCGAGTGCTTGCGATTTCCCTGAGAATCATAAGTAAACTGTCCTCTGGCTTCAACCCAGTGAATCGAGCCATCAGGCCAACGCAGGCGATGTTCATGGTGATACTCCTTCTTCTCTGCTATGGCTTGCTGAAGTTTTGCATTGGTTTGTGCTAGGTCATCAGGATGAACCCGATTTGCCCAAACCTCATAGCAGGGTTCGGACTCATTGGGTTGCAGACCGAGTACCATGAAATGTCCTTCTGACCAAAGCAAGGCATCGGTCTGCATATCCCAGTCCCACGTTCCCATGCGTCCGACCTTCAGCGCCAGTTGCAGATGAGCTTCACTTTCTCGCAATTCCTCTTCTGCCCGCTCCCGCTCCACGGCTAGCCAGGTTTTTTCAGCAATTCGCTCCATCAGCACCACATCTTCCTCCGTCCAGTGGCGAACAGAGACATGGTGCAACACCAACAATGCGACAAATTTCCCCTCTTTCACCAATGGAACACATAGCAGAGACTTGGTTTGGATTGCGTCAAAGGCAGCCGCCCCCGATCCGGCAGTCCGAGGATCGCGATCGACATCATCCACGACAATTGTTCTGCCCTGCTTTAATTCAGCAATGAGTTCTGGGCCAAACGAATCTAGGTGATGTCTACCCACCACGCTGATTACACCATTGCAATAATCGCGATCGACAATGACATATTCCTGCGTTGGATCAATTTCGCCGTAGGTACAGCGAGTGACACTAAAGTGTTGCCCTGTAGCACAAACCACCCGCCACATAATTTCCTTCGAGTCTTGAATGGCACGAATCCCCTCATTCAATTCGATTAGGAATTGTTGAATTTCTTCTTTCTGCTGGAGGTTCTTGAGCAGTTGTTCAATTTGTTGCCTTGCCCGCACCTGGGCTGTCACTTCAACGTTATAAATCAACACGCCTTGAATGGTTCCCTCTGCATCCCGCCAAGGCGGACAGATGCAGTTGAAAAATCCCTCTTCCAACACACCATCACCGTTTTTATCCCAGTAAGCAGGCGATTCATTCCGAATAAATGTTTCTCCCGTCCGGTAAACGCGCTCAATGACATCAAAGTAAATTTGCCCCTCTAGTTCCGGGAAAACATCCCGCATTGATTTCCCGATCATGTCTGGAGTGCGCCCAGCCCCTTGCTGATAGGTGGGATTGGCAAATTCATACACAAGATCGGGACCTTTAACAATTCCTATCATGGCCGGCAATTGCATCAGGATGTCATGCAACCGCTTGCGTTCGCTTTCTGCTGACCGTCGGGCAGATTGTTCTCGTTTTAAAAGGCGATCGCGCTCTGCTTCGATCTGTTTGCGTTCTGTGATGTCAACCGAAACGCCAACCATGCGAACTCCTCGCCCCGTTGCATCCAGATAGACTTGTCCCTGACTGTTGAGCCAGCGCACAACTCCGTCCCGACTAATTACCCGGTACTCCTGCACATAGGACTGTTGTCCAGCAATTGCCCCTTGAGCCGCTTGGATCACCCGTTGTCGATCGTCTGGATGAATGAGCGCAAAAAAGCCTTCTCCTGTGCCTTCATGAAAACCCCAAACGTCTAGAGCATTAGCAGAACACACTACCTGATTGGTCGGCAAATCCATATCCCAGACCACCATCTGAGCCGCCGTTAATGCCAATTGCAGGCGTTCTTGGCTCTCTCGTAATGACTGTTCAACTTGTTTGTAATCCGTCAAGTCTTGGAAGATAACAACGGCTGCAACAATCTGCCCCTGCTTATCTAAAATCGGTGCTGAGTTGGCGTTAATGAAAATGCGGCTACCATCATTTCGATCAATTTCCATCTCCTCGTTTGTAACGACCTCACCTGTTTTTAGCGATCGCGCTAAGGGCATATCTTCATGGGCATAGGGCTGACCATTAGAACGAAGTGGAATGTATGAAACGACGGGATCATACTCGTTAAGCTTAAGCGATTGTTCGTAGCCATATCCAACAATCTGCTTAGCTTGTTCGTTCGCCAGAACCAACTTACCAGATGCTGCATCGGCAATCATTACACCCGCAGGCATTTGTCGTAAAACGGCTTCAAATCGGGCGCGTTCAATTTCCAGCTCGTGCAATAACCGTTCTCGTTCTGCCTCTGCTTGCTTGCGTTCTGTAATATCGCGAAAATAAACTGCTACTCCTGCCGTCGAGGGATAGGCCTTCGCCTCTATCCAACGCTGGACAGATTCCCCAAATTCTTCCCAGGAAACAGGAACCTGTTCCGTCATTGCCCGATGGAGTTCTCGATAGGGAATTGCACCAACCAGCTCAGGAAAAACCTCATTCCAAACGTGCTTTCCCAGTAGCTCTTCTGGTGTTTTGTGCAGGATTTGAGCCGCCGCCCGATTCACGTAAGTGTAGCGCCAGTCGCGATCGAAGGCGACAAAAGCATCCGTAATGCTTTCCAGAATTGTTGCCACATTGCCCTCCGTTTCTTGGACAGGGAACAACTGTTCGCCTTCAAGAGTAAGAGTGCGGGCAAAGCGTTCAATGACTTCAGAGCGAGAAATTCCTCGCCTGTGAGCCTCTTTATCGAGCGATCGCCATGCTGTATTAGTCAGAGATACGCTCACTCGTTGTTTCGTCTCCGAGTTCCAATTGCTAACAAACTTGCCTGTGGCGTCGCGCTTCATGAAGATTCATCCGTCTGCATACACGGTCTTCTCCATTGAACCTGAGTTACTCACTGAGGAGAATCAGCCTTAAGATAGATGCTTTGGCCAGAGGGAAGATAGGCAAGAATGACATCAATAAATATTGCGCTGTATTGGCGGCTGAATTTCCCTTTGCACTCGTAGACATAGAGCTGGGCTAGACGCGAGAATCCCACGGCTTTAAGGATCGCGAATTAAATAATTTACACTCTTGAAAGTGGGGAGTATGGGTTGGGCGGGACGCCCGCCCTTTCTGGACGGGCGGGACGCCCATCCCACAAGAACCATCACGCATTGTAAGTTATTTAATTCTCATTCCTAACGTAGTGCAGCCGTAGCAGTGTCAAATAAGTTTCCTTACCGAGGCGGATGCTGCCTACAACAATCGGGCTAGCGTTCCTTTAGCACCAAACTCATGCAAACTACGCAACTGGTCACCAACAGCCTCAACGAAACGTGGCGACTGTACTAAATCTCCAAAAATTTCAGATAGGCCCAGTAATGGTCTGGGATCTAATTCACTCAAACTGGCGCGTTGAGTGAGGATGTCTGCTAATGGGTCATCAATGGGAATAGGTTGCCCTTGTTCATCATGACTATTGATGTATCGACACCAAGCAGCGATCGTCAAACTTAGGTAATCGATCGCACCTCCAAGTTCTAATTTATCGCGGATCGAACCCAAAACAAACTTAGGAATTTTGGCCGATCCATTCAGGCACAGGCGTGGAAGCTGATCGCGAATTTTGGGATTGGAAAACCGTTCAATTAAAGTCTTTTTATAATCGTCTAAATCAATCCCAGGAACGGGTTGAAGCGTTGGTGTCACCTCATCCATCAGGTTAGCGACTGCTTGCACAAATAAGGGATCAGCCATGACTTCATAAACGTAGTTATAACCTGCCAGAGAGCCGAGATAGCCTATCAGCATATGGCTGGCATTAAGCAGCCGAATTTTCATCATTTCATAGGGATGAACATCCTTAGTCATCTGTACGCCAACGGATTCCCAATCGGGTCTGCCTGCACAAAAGGTATCTTCGATTACCCACTGAATGAAAGGTTCTGCGACGCAGGGAAACGCATCATCAATACCAAACTGTTGGGCCACCATTTTGATATCTGCTGGGGTTGTCAGCGGAGTAATGCGATCGACCATGCAGTTGGGAAACGCAACGTGTTCAGCAATCCAACTTCCTAAATCCCGATCGCGCATTTGGGCAAATGTTGTTAGCATTTTCCGCACCATGTTGCCGTTGCCCTGGATATTGTCGCAGGATAAGACTGTAAAGGGTGCCAACCCCTGTTGACGCCGCTTGGAGAGTGCGGCTGTCAAAAAACCGTATGTCCCAATTGGTTGGTCAGGATGTTGCAAATCGTGCTGCATCGTCGGGTGGTTGACATCGAAATTGCCACTTCCTTCAATGTAGTAGTAGCCGCTTTCAGTGATCGTTAGAGTAACAATTCGGCATTGGGGATCTGCTAATGCTTCAATAACTGCTTGACGATTGTCTGGTGCAAATAGATATCGAGTAATTGAACCAATGATCCGAGCGCGATCGCCTTCTAGCGATCGCTCAACTAAGGTATACAAACAATCTTGGGGTTGAAGGGCATCCCGTATTCGCCTGTCATAGTCATTGTCAAGCAATCCAACCCCACAGATTCCCCAGTCACTACCAGGATTCTGATGGAAATAATCATCGAGATAGAGTGCTTGGTGCGATCGATGAAATCCACCAACCCCAATATGCACAATTCCATTAGTAATTTGATGGCGATCGTACTTGGGTACGCGAACGTTTCCAGGTAAAAGAGACAGGGATGCTTGATTCAGCTTGATTGTTGAGTCTGTGCTGGTATTGCTGTTCATCTTAATGTATGACCTTGTGATGACGGCTGATTATCAGTATGGCAGGATGGTTGAAAAAGGTGGACTCTATTTTGGCGGATCTGCATGGCAAGTCGATCGCAAAACCGATCGCCGATGAAGTTGTCGCCCAAGCTATTCTTGAGAAGATCTAACTTTTCAGGGGTTGCCGATCGCAGATGAAAAGACAACCCAGACCCCCACTTCTTTGTTGAAACCCTGATTGCCCTGAATCAATGTGATTCAGAAGTCGGGGTTCTGGGGGGAAGCATAATAAAGTTGGGTACATCAACTCATCCTATTCGGTAAACCCCTATGGTTCAAAACGTTGTGATCATTGGATCGGGTCCGGCTGGACTGCTACTGGCACATTATTTATGGCGTCGGGGCAACTACCATATTGATATCTATGAACGTCGTCCCGATCCTCGGTTGACTGATGTTTCTGGAAACCGCACATTTCCGCTCTCGCTTCAGGAACGAGGCAGAAAAGCCATTCGAGCCATTGCTGGCTTAGAGGAGGCGATCGCCGCTCAAAGTGTGTTCTGTCACGGGACGATTATTTATCGGAAAAAGGGCAAAGCCCGACGGATTCCTCGCGAAAATCCGGTTCTCACAATCGATCGCAATCGCCTCGTGACGATTCTGTTGAAGCAATTAACCGAAACCTCTAGTCCGAATCAGGTTAAAGTACATTTCAACTGTGAATGTACGGCTGTGGATGCAACGGCTAAAACCGTAAGGTTGAAACCTTCAGAAGGAGATAGCTTTACCGTTCACTACGATCTACTGGTGGGTGCTGATGGGGCGCGATCGCAAATTCGAGACTATTTAGTCGAGAATGCAGGCTTGCCGTGTTCCCAAAGCTATGTTCCAGATGCCTATAAATCTGTGTTTTTAAGTCGGCTCAATCCGACTGCTGGAGTGGAGTTAGAACGGAATAAAATCCATGCCTGGAATTTGAATAATAAAACCCGGATGCTGATGGTACCCCAGCTAGGAGATCAGTTGAATGGCGTGATTATTTTTGATGCACAGACTAATCCCCTAGAAGGATTATCCACGAAAGAAGAAATCAAGGCATTTTTTGAGGAAAATTTCCCGCTGTTTGGTCAGTTGATGTCGTGGGAAGAAGCGGAAGCGTTGTTGAAGCGTCCAGTGGCAAAGGTGCTAACGGTACGCTGCGATCGCTTTCATGAGGGCGATAGTGTGTTGCTGATTGGCGATGCTGCTCATGCGGTGTCTCCCTCGATTGGGCAGGGGTGTAATTCTTCGTTAGAAGATGTGCTGATTTTGGGACAATTGTTGGACCAGTATGGGGATGATTGGGGGAAGGTTTTGCCGCAGTTTTCACAGCAGCGAGTCCCGGATGCCCATGCCTTGCAAGAGTTATCAAATTATTCGTTTCCTCGCACGAAGTTGTTGGTGGTTGAGTTTTTCTTGCGGTTGACGATAGGAAGGCTATTCCATCGATGGTTTCCCCGTTTAGTTAAGCCGTCTGTGTTTGATTTGGTGTTAGATACGGACTTGTCTTATTCGCAGGTGTTGAGTCTGAGCCAAGGTTGGATTCATAAGGTGAAGCGTTCGATGGCCCAGAATTCTTGATATTCAGCAACGCCATTTTTCACTATCCTAACTAAGGGCATCAAGCGATCGCCTGATGCCCCCTGTCCTTACACTGGGATTGCTGATAATAGCCCGATCAGATCGTGCATCCGCTCGATAACTTGGTGGGCACCAGCCGACTCAAGAGCATCTGCACGGCTGCTTCGTTCATCCTCGCTGATATGAGTTCCCCCTACATAACCGATAATCTGCCCAATTCCAGCGGCAACGGCAGCCCTTATCCCACTGATAGAATCTTCAATTGCCACGCAATCGGAAACTTGTGCGTCCAGACATTTCACTGCATATAGGTAGATGTCAGGAAGTGGCTTGGGACGCGGAACCGGGAGAGAGTCGTGAGCGCTAAATACCTGCTCGCTTGGGAAATAGTCGGTCAGGGCAGCAGCACAAAGGCAAGCACTCAGCCGCTGTAAGCTGCTGTTACTTACTAGCGCATATTCAAATCCGTCGTCGCGCAGGGAAGACAGCACTTGGGGCGTTCCTTCCGTCGCTTTTGCCTCTATAGTAAGCCGTTCGATCGCTCTCTTTTCTTCTTCAGCGACTAGCCTGTCAATATCCCGCTCATTAAGACTGGTTAATGAGTCTGGGTAAATCTTTTTGAGTATTTCCCTGTAGGGTTTCCCGGCGAAGCTTTTAACAAAGTCCTCAAGCTCATAGTGTTGAGCGCCACGGAACTCACGAGCCACTTCATTTGTCAGCCTCCACGCGCTCTCAAGTGCGATGATTTCACTATCAACGACAGTTCCGTCATGATCGAAAAGCACCACCAAATCATGCTGAAACGGTTTCATTCAAAAGACCTCCCTCACTGTAATTTTTAAGCGTAGTCAATAGTCCTTGGGTCTGGAGATCTCGCAAAGCTTGGAGGCATTCATTATCTACGAGCTCTGTCTGTTCGCAATTCTCCAATCCCAGAATCCCGCTAATTAGTGCGCCTTCTTGAATCGCTGTAATTGCGCTTTGGGTATCCTTGGCATGATAGGGCTGACCAGACTCGCTCGCCTCCTCTCTGACTGCAAGAAGCCACGCTGCAACAGGAAGTATAATCCGCTTCATGCTGACTTTTCGGCTATAAGCATCCTCAAGTATCGGAAATATATACTTGCCTACTTTCCTCGCTGTTTCTGAAGAGATTCTCTCAGTAGTATCGGGAAGATCCTCGTTACTTAGCCTTAGTAACACCTGCTCCCTATATTGTTCGCACATCTGGCGAGGCACTGGTGTTGCTGCTGTGATATCGTCCATGAGATGCCGAGTAAACAACTGGAATTCCGGTAGGGCGATCGCCTCGTGCATATACTCTATACCTGCTCTTACAGCTAAGCAGGCTATGAAGGAGTGTACTGCATTCAAGAATCTGGACTTCATATACAGAAAGGGAGTGATGTCGCTAGTCATAATCACCCCCGTATCTTCCCACTTGGGGCGATCGCCTGTGAATTTGTCTTCCACGACAAACTGCCAAAATGGTTCGGTTACAATGGGTGCGCGATCGCGAACTTGCAACAGTCGGCTGGGGTAGTTATAGTCGGATTCCTGTTCTTGAGGCACAATCCTGTCTACCACTGAATTAGGGAACGTGGCGTTATCCCTGATGTATTCTGCAAGTTGAGGATCGATCTCTTCAGCGTAAGCTAGCACTGCTTTTCGCAGGATCTCCCCATTTCTTGGGAGGTTGTCGCAAGAAAGTGTGGTGAAGGGGGTCATTTTGCGATCGCGTCGTCGCCGCAGCGCCTCTACGATAAAGCCAATTGCAGTAGTTGGAGTGGAAGGATTTTGCAAATCGTGTGCGATGTCTTCATTCGTTGTGTCGAGATTAAAACTCTTGTCTAGATGGTAGCCTCCTTGAGTAATAGTAAGAGTCACCAGATGCACAGAGGGAGACGCCATCTTTTCAAGCACATACTCGCACTTTTCTCTACCATTAACTATTTCCCTAATAGAACCTATAACTTCCGCTTCCTCACGATTTTTAGCGCAACTAGAGTGTTTGGTCAAAGTGTAAAGAAATCTCTGCGGTTTCAGCCTAGTAATGGTCTCTTGACTCTTAAGGCTAACCCCACAAATCCCCCATCTCTGCTCTTGGGAATCCTTCTGTGCAAGATAGTTATGTATAATGTAGGCAAGATGCCCCCTAAAAAAACGACCTGGCCCGAAATGGACGATACCAGTCTTAAGCGCCCTCCTGTCGTAAAGAGACTGTTGCCTCCACAAACCAGTTACAATACCGAAGCGAGAACTTGAAGAAACACTGGGCGGTCTGAGTAAGTTAACCATGAGACTTCTTAAATAAGTTTGATAAGGTAAAATGAAAATTGGTCAGTCTGGGTATACCCAATGACCTACAAGCAACACAAATGTCTCAAACTGCGAAAATTTCTGGTATCCTTTGTGCCATCTACAAAGAAGCGTATTACCACATGGTAATTAGGGTGTGACAGATAGAGCAGAGAAAGAAAAAATCAGGTAAACCTAATTAAGAATCAAAGCTCAATTGGTCATTAACCTGAAGTAAGGCACAAGGGTACGCGACCTACTGCAACTTTGTTCAACTTTGGCCGGTGCGTAAGCCGAATGTATGTCCTATAAGGGGCAAATAGAGTGCTTTTAATTCTGGCTTGAGATTCCCCAATAACTCTGTAGGCGTTGATGTTATTTCCCTTGGTCGCTGCTATCCTCCGTATTCAGGAGAATCTACAAACAATTCTTTAGAGGTACTTATAACACCAGGGTAATTAGGGTCTGACAGGTAGAACAGAGAAAGAAGAAATCAGGTAAACTTAATTAAGTATCAAATATCAAGCAGTCATTAGCCTGAAGTAAGGCACAAGAGTACGCCACATACTGCCACTTTGTTTAGCTTGGACAAGTGGGTAAGTCGAATGTCTTTCCTACAAGGCGCAAATAGACTGCTTTTAAATTATGCCTTTAGATTACCTAATAACTCTGTACACTTTGTATGTTATTTGCCTAGGTCGCTGCTATCATCTGTCTTCAGGAGAATATACACATAATTCTTTAGAGGGACTTATAACCACAATCAAGTGTATATTTGGCTAGAAGCAGTTAAGTTAGAGTTTGGCGTTGGTGTAGCAAGCGTCCAAAAAACAACGCTTGCGTGGAAAAGTCCTGTCTGTAGCGGATGGCTGATACAGCATTGCAAGGCGGTTTCAGTCTGTCTATAAATTTTTAAAGTTTCTTCACTCATTCTCTAAAATTGGAATTACGACTCGACTAATTGAGGAACGGATAGCCGAAGTGCAGCGGGATGTGAGAGTCCATTACTCAGAGGTTGCCATCAACTTGCTGGGATTGTGGGAACAGCGAGGGAATGTGGAACTGTACTTCAAACACCGCTACAAAGTGTTTAATGATCGCATCGAGAAACTGACGGAGTATTTCGGTGCGATTCGTTGAAACGTGAATCACGGTAATCAGTCCGTACATAGCGTTTCCAGCCACAAGGCTGAACTCTCGGTCTGATAAGGGTGCAAGCCCCTTCTACCAGACTCAGGTATGACTCCCTATCTGCCCACACCGACCAAGCTCGATTCTTGGAGAGTGAAGCTGGGAACAGGACGCAATCAGACATCCAATGTGGGGTGACACTGGCGTTAATGGGGAGTTCCGATGGTGAAAACAGAGCCTAGAAAAGTAACTTACTCCGGAGCGGGACACAGACCAACCACCCGACTCCACTGGAAATTATTCCCGCCGAATATCGAAATAATATCGGCAAGAGTCCAGGGAATCCAGTAGTTAAAATGGCTCCACCTAAAGGAACAATCAATCTAACCGAGGGAACGAAGAAAAACGAGCTGAGGGTCAAGGGGAAGTCGAACTCCAAGTAGGCTAGACGAGCAGCGGAACTCCCTTAGTTCGGGTAGGACAGACCGTAATTGGTCTGAGGTGTTCAGAAAACATAAGTTAGAGCAGAGCATGATTAGACACAACAGCAATGTTAGTGAATCTTGGAAGACGTTACCGTGGAAGAAATTCCGCCGTAATTTATTTCGCCTACAAAAACGAGTGTTTAAAGCGATTCAGGTTGGAGACAAGCCGAAAGCGAAGTCCCTTCAAAAGCTAATTCTGAAATCTCGGGCTGCAAGAATGTTGGCGATACGTCAAGTAACTCAACTAAATGCTGGCAAAAAGACTGCGGGAATCGATGGAAAAGCCTCACTCACATTTGAGGAAAGGTTTTCCCTGAGTGAAGAACTCAGAGACAAAAATAACAACTGGAAACATCAGAAGTTACGTTCAATACCAATCCCTAAAAAGGATGGGAGTACCCGCCTCCTTAAGATACCGACTATCGCCGATAGAGCTTGGCAATGCCTCGCAAAATACGCGCTAGAGCCAGCGCACGAAGCAACTTTCCACGCTAGGAGTTATGGATTTAGAACAGGAAGGTCGGCGCATGACGCGCAAAAAATTCTGTTCAACAATCTACGCTCTTGTTGCAACGGAATAGAAAAACGAGTTATCGAGCTCGATATCGAAAAATGCTTCGACAGGATAAACCACACCAGCATAATGGAACGACTCATCGCCCCAAGAGGCATCAAGACCGGAATATTCCGCTGTCTAAAAGCAGGAGTCAATCCAGGATTTCCAGAACAAGGAACCCCACAAGGGGGTGTGGTTAGTCCATTATTAGCCAATATTGCTCTCAATGGGATTGAGGAAATACATCAATCAGTCCGTTACGCGGATGACATGGTAATAATTCTGAAACCTAAAGATGATGCGGAGGCAATACTTGATAAAGTCAGCAAATTTCTGGCAGAACGAGGCATGAAGGTTAGTGAAAAGAAAACCAAGCTAACTGCTACGACAGATGGATTTGACTTCCTCGGTTGGCATTTCAAAGTGCAAAACAACGGGAAATTTAGATGCGTTCCATCAGCGGACAATTTTAAAGCGTTTCGTCAGAAGGTAAAACACATCGTCAACAACTCGAATTATGGAGCCACGGTCAAAGCTAAGAAATTAGCCCCTGTAGTTAGAGGTTGGAGAAACTACCATCGCTACTGTAAGTTAAATGGGTCACGGTTCTCGCTGTGGTTCCTCGACAATAGAGCCTTCAAGGTATTTAACAAGGAATCAAAACAGAACCGCTATACTGCCAGGAAACTGGTAGAAAAGGCGTTCCCGGCGGTTCCTCACTCCGAAAACAAATTTATCAATGTCAAAGGAGAGAAATCCCCCTACGACGGAGATATAGCCTACTGGAGTGAGCGTAACAGCAAGCTCTATGACGGTAACACCTCTAAAGCTTTAAAACGGCAAAACCATAAATGTGGAAAATGTGGCTTAAAAATGCTAGGCGATGAAAAGGTGCATCTACATCATGTAGACAGTAACCATAGTAATTGGAAAATAAACAACCTTCTAGCGGTTCACGAAAGCTGCCACGATTATCTCCACATGAGCAAAGGCAAAAGCCAAGAACATCGGGAGCTGGGTGCGGTGAAAGTCGCACGCCCAGATCTAACTGAGAGGGGCGGGGAATAATATCCCCCCTCGACTCAATCTGTTTCCTTTCGGTCAAGCGCACCCTACGGGATTTGTTTGAAATGGAAGCAAAAGTGCGATCGTGATGTTGAGTTGAATGCGATCGGCTTGTGCTGGGTGATATTGAGTTGGATGTGCGCGTTCGGGGTGAGTGCGATCGTCAAACAATAACCTAGACGAACGCCACCTGCGATTTCTAATTCAGCTTCAGGGAACTGCGAAGCGTTTTTGAATGCGCCCAAAAGAATGGAAACAGTCTCAATTAGATTCTGTCAGGAACTACCATTCTCCACAAAAGTTTTTAGCTTTGAAGCGTTCCTCACTGCATTTCCCTCTCCGTCGTTGTTGAAGTAGACGAACACGCTTCGCCCCTGACTTTCCCACTCGTGGATGCGATCGGCCCACCAATGCAAATCATCATCCGAGTAGGAGCCGCCGTAGAGATTGTTGGGGTCGGGGCCGTGAAGGCGCACATAGACGAATGAACCCGTTGCGCGCAGGATACACGGAAGGTGGGCGCCGCTCATCACACAGTAAGCCGCTCCTGAGCGTTCTAGCAGCGAAAATACCTCTGCTGTGTGCCAGCTTGGATGTCGGAATTCGACAGCTACTTTGATCCAGGAGGGCATCTGTTCTAGAAAGTAGGCTAGGCGGGCCAAATCGCAGCCGAACTGGGGAGGAAGCTGGACGAGCAGAATACCCAATCGTGAACCCAGGCATTGAAGTCCCTCACTCATGCGTTCCAACCACTTTTCTGGGGAGTAAAGACGCTTGGAGTGCGTTAGACCACGGGGCGCTTTTACGGTCATCAGAAATCCTTGGGGGAGGCGCTCTCGCCAGTTAGCGAAGGTAGTGTTTGGTGGCCAGCGGTAGTAGGTGCTATTAACTTCGACGGTTTGATAGTGCTGGATGTAGCGATCGAGCCTAGAGCGAGGCGGTAGCTGGTGGGGATAAAGCACACCTTCCCAATGGTCGTAACTCCAACCTGAAGTGCCAATATGAACAATCACATCCGGGTTCGTTATCGCTTCCATGATTCGGCTTGAAATCGCTACTACACAATCTTTCGTCCCAGCAGAGAGGGACTAAGAATTTTATATTTGAAAACTGGATGCGATTGAATTAGTTGGCTCGATCGCTGCTGCCTCGCTCTGCCGCTTTTTCTACTGCTTCCTGTCCCGGCGTAACTGCTTCGCCCACGTTATCTTTTACCGATTCTATAAATTTTTTGGTACTGGGGGCAATGGGTTGGTCGAGATTCAGCTTTTCTCGGATATTGTCAAGTACACCCGTGGCATCCTTCTCTGTATCGCTTGTTGGCTGCCGAGCGGGACGGGCAACTTCGTAAGACTTAGCTTCAGGGGTTAAATGTGTAGCGATCGCTTGCATTTTGTGACCCGTAACTTCCAATTCGGAGCTAAAAATCAGCGCTATTCCTACAGCCAAGATTATTCCTACTCGCAGGCAATTTGTAACTAAGCGCGATGTAAACTTTTTCATTGAAAAACTCTGTTTTTTCTGTGACGACTGTTATACAGAATAATTGCTGTTGTTTGTTGGCAAATCTATCTAAAGATAGGACTTGGTGTCAATTTATGGTGTTAGCATCATTGCCAAATCAACCTCAACAAAAAAGTTTTTGGCGCTGCGGCCTCAACAGCCTACCGATCGCAACTACGAACTCAAGAAAGGTACATTTACTACTTCCCCTGACACCGATCCGACTTGCACTTTCAGTCCTTCGCCGCCGGCTTTTGTTCGGATGTAAGCCAGACCAAAAAAGCCGGATTCAGTTTCCGTAAAACTGGTGAGTTTGCCGACTTTTTCCTCTCCGATTGTGACTGCTGTTCCGGGTTCAACCGCACCGCTCAACTGCACGCCCCAAAGTTGCTGTTTGACTCCTTTGTAGGTGTTCAACCGGGCAATTGTTTCTTGACCGATGTAGCAGCCTTTGTCATAGGTAATCGTGTGTAAAAGGCGGGCTTCTAGGGGGTTGTAATCGTCTGTGAGTTCAAAATCGGGGGCGGGGCGTCCTTGTTCGATTCGCAGTTGTTCCCAAACTCGATCGCCCATCGGTACGGCCCCAGCTTTGACTAATTCCTGCCACAAGTTAGCTGCATCGCTTGCTGGCGCAATTAACGTGTATCCGGGAGTTGCTAAACCGCTACCCACCGCAACTCGAACCCCCCCTTCATCCCCCCCTTGGTAAGGGGGGGAAAGAGGCGGGATTTTTATCAATTTGTGAGTAGCGTAAGGTTGATTTTCGAGCTCGGTAACTCCCATTTTTTCTAATAGTTGAGTGCTTTCCGGGCCGAGGAAACTGAAAGCAACAGTTGTATCGGTTAAATCTGTTAACTCGACGCGATCCATTGGGAAAATATAGCGATCGAGCAATTCCAGTAGTTGGCGGCGGCGGTTGGCTGAGACTAGCAGCAGTACGGCATCTTCTGTAGCGTAAGCGGTGGCGAGGTCGATCGTCCGGGCGGTGGAAGTCACGAAAACGGTGTCGCAACCTTGACCGGGTTTGAGTATATTAAAGTTATTGGTACTTTGATTGTGCAAGAACCGCAGGCGATCGCTGTCTGAGATTTGAATGCGTCCCCAGTGAGTGCGATCGTACAAAGCCACACCTTGTTTAGTTGCTGCGATCGCTTCTGCGTCGTTACCAAAACTGACTGGCACAATTTCTTTGGTTGTTAACTCTGCAAAAGTAGCACCTGTCGCTGCTTGAATGTCGTGCAATTGCTGAATCATAAGATTTTGTTGACTGTTAATTGTTGACTGATGACTGTTAATTGTTGGCTGTTGACTGTTCGCTGTTGGCTGTTGACTGTTAATTGTTGGCTGTTGACTGTTAATTGTTGGCTGTTGACTGTTCGCTGTTGGCTGTTGGCTGGAAAGCTCACCACTGTCAACTGTCAACTGACAACTGTCAACTGTCAACTGACAACTGACAACTGACTATTTGCCCAAATTAGCGAATATTTCTTGGATTAATTGGCTGGCTTTAGCATCAAGCCGATTCCAATCTACATCGCCAGTCTCATCATCAATCAAGCTAGTATCAATTACAACTTCTTGGCTTTGGATTTGACTGTGGGCGGGCTGGTAGTTGACAAAGCAGACTCGATAGCAAAGTTCCCAAATATCGACACATCTCTGCTCGCCTTGAAGCTCTAAAATTAGTTGATAGCCCGGAATGGGAATCTGCACTTCTTGATAAGTACCCGTCCAAACTGACTCCTCTAATTGTTTGCGGATGTTATCGAGCACTCGGATCATCGCTGGCTGCATGAGCAGTTCAGCTTGCTGCCACGCGATCGGGCTAGTTATTTTAGGCTTCATATACAGGGTTCTAAAAAAGAAAATCAATAAATTAATTTTCTAGCATGGGGTGCCAACTTTTGAGACATCCGCCACAGAATGTTAAATTTAGTCTTGACAACTCCCTGTCCTCTTATGAGCAGGGATTCTTGGTTCATTGGGACTACTCATGTAGCTTGCCCTCCCCAAAATTCACGCTCGTTTTGCCCAACCGCTGTATATCCACGCTGCAATACTACTTGCGCGGCTGCAACATCTCGATTTGTTTCATAGCCACAGGTTTGACATTTATGCACTCGTTGGGATAACTCTTTTTTACCTGTATGGGTTTGACATAATGGGCAGGTTTGACTTGTTCCGTTGGGGTCTACTTTTGCGAAGTATGCACCTCGCTTAAAGCAAACATGGCTCAATATATTCAGGAACTGACCAAACCCTGCATCAAGCGTGTGCTTGCTCAGCCTTCCGGCTGACATTGCTTTGAGGTTCAAATCCTCAGCAAATACTGTGTGGGCTGCGTTGCATAAATGATGAGCGGTCTTGAAATGAAAGTATGAGCGACTGTTCGAGATGTATTCGTGGTGCAAGGCTATTTGGTGATGAATTTGACGAAACTTTCTAGAGCCTTTTTTCTTACGCTTGAGTTGACGTTGCAGCAATTTCAGCTTGCGTTGTCCATCCACAAAGAATCGAGGTCTATCAATCAATTCACCATCAGAAGTTGCCAAAAAATGTTTTAACCCTAAATCAATCCCTAATCCATGTCCTGAAGGTGAGGCTTGAGGTACTTTGATATCACATTGCAAAGTGAGCATGACATAGTAGCCAGAAGCCCTCTTAATAACACGAATTTGCTTGACATCAAACCCTTGAGGAATTGGACGCGACAGGTGCATTTTAACTAACCCAATCTTGGGTAGGTTGACCCAATCGGCACCATCAAACCGTTTAACGGATTCTAGATTCAATTGAGGAAACACAAATGAGCGCATCCGCTTTTTGAATCTAGGAAAACCGTGTCCTCGTTCCCACATCGCCACAAACGCTGCCTCTAATTGGCGCAACGCCTGTTGCAAGACATGGGTGTGAGGCAGTTTCAACTCAGGAATTAACTTCTTTGCTTGGGCCAATGATTTGCATTGGCCTGCAAAGGTTGGACGCGGTGCCTCAGCAGGGATAATGTATTCCTGCTTAATGCTGCACGAGTTGATATCACACTTACGAGAATTAACCCAATCTTTTCGTTCTCGCAATGCAAAGTTATAGACCTTGCGGCAAATATTGAGCCACTGGTCGAAAGTTTGGCGTTGCGTATCGGTAGGAATGAGCTTGTACTCGTAGGTGAGATTTAACATAAAACAATTGTAGAGCAAGTCTGAACAAACAGCACTGCATTTATTCAAAATCCTCTTCGGAGAAATTCAGAACCAAAAGTCCCCCTAAAAGGGGGAGGCTTGTATCCCATTGTTTTCTGTCACCCAATTCAACAGTCAACCCTCAACAGCAACAGCCGTTCTCGGCTTGACGGCTAAAAACGGCTGAAACTGTTGATATTGAGTTATCGGATGGGTAATGTAGGATTTGAACCTACGGCATCCTGCGTGTAAAGCAGGCGCTCTACCACTGAGCTAATCACCCAATTGCACTCACCGGGATTTATCATATCACAGTAACTCAGAAAGATCAAGTAAAAAAAATCCTAAACTTTAAATGCCCTCTGGCCGCACCCACGATCAAATAACCCTGTGGAGTTTGCCCGCTGTGGCAGCCTTCACCTTTGGCCAGACGAGCAGCAGCAACCTGACTTTGCTCGTTTCCGGCAGTTTCTTATTCGGCGGGCTGATGTTTGGCCCCGACTTGGATATCTACTCCTGCCAGTATCAGCGCTGGGGATGGTTCAAAGCGATTTGGCTCCCGTACCAAAAAAGCCTGCGCCACCGCTCTTTTTTGTCCCACGGCCCTCTGATCGGCACTGCTTTGCGAATCTTGTACCTTGCTATCTGGATCGCGGTTCTCGGAATCGTGGGATTGGCAATTGCCGAAAAAGTCGGAAACTTCGGCTGGAATTGGCAGGATGTGGTTTTGAGTTACGGGCGATCGATCTGGGAACACCACATCGAAATTTTAGCCGTTTACATCGGTCTAGAATTGGGCGCGATGAGCCACTATCTGAGCGATTGGGGCGGCTCGGCTTACAAAAGATTCAAAAAGAAAGGATTGAGCGGGTTGCGCCCTACTGGGACAATTAAGAGGCGCAAACGCCAACCTCCCCGCCGCACTTCCAGCAAATCTAAAAGGTAAATTATTATGTCTAATTCTGAAAGTCGATCGCTCACAGCACTCCAAGAACTTATAGAAGTTGTGGCTAAATTGCGATCACCCGACGGCGGATGTCCTTGGGATTTAGCTCAAACTCCCCAAACTCTAATTCCTCACATCATCGAAGAAGCTTATGAAACCGCCGACGCGATTCGCAAAGGAGATAAAGATGCGATCGTCGAAGAATTGGGCGACTTACTGTTACAGGTAATTCTGCAAGCTCAAATTGCCAGCGAATCCAATCAGTTTACCTTCGCCGAAATAGCTGCGGGCATTACAGAAAAACTAATTCGGCGACATCCCCACGTCTTCGGCGATGTCGAACTCAACAGCGTGGATGAAGTCAACGAAAACTGGGAAAAAATCAAAGCAGCAGAAAAAGGCACAACTGCGGAAAAGCCGCCAACTTTAGCCTCGAAAATGAGCCGTTATGCCAGCACTTTGCCGCCGATTGCCGCCGGGATGAAAATCTCTCAAAAAGCTGCGGAAGTGAGTTTTGATTGGGACAGTGTAGAGGGCGTTTGGGATAAATTTCACGAGGAAATGGCAGAATTTGAACACGCTCTCAAACACGAGGATAAAGCAGCGCAGCAGTCGGAATTGGGAGATATTATGTTTGTGTTGATTCAATTAGCTCGCTGGTACGATTTAGATCCGTCGGCTGCTTTGCAAGGAACAAACGATCGCTTTGTGCAGCGGTTTGCGAAGGTAGAGGCTGCGTGCGATCGACCTTTGTCAGATTATGCCCCAGAAGAGTTAGAATCTCTGTGGCAGCAAGCTAAAGCTTTAATTGCTAAACAAAAGGGCGATCGGTAATAACTCACTCCCGATCGCTATTGTTAAGAACAGGCAAGATGCCTGTTCCACAACAACTCAATATTTTGCTTGTGGGGTGGGCACGCGAGCCCGC
>NZ_JAUBTU010000051.1:0-25316 GCF_036705085.1 Microcoleus sp. B6-A1 | reverse complement strand
CTATTGTTAAGAACAGGCAAGATGCCTGTTCCACAACAACTCAATATTTTGCTTGTGGGGTGGGCACGCGAGCCCGCACTATTGTTAAGAACAGGCAAGATGCCTGTTCCACAACAACTCAATATTTTGCTTGTGGGGTGGGCACGCGAGCCCGCACTATTGTTAAGAACAGGCAAGATGCCTGTTCCACAACAACTCAATATTTTGCTTGTGGGGTGGGCACGCGAGCCCGCCCTGAAAAGCTGATTAACAATACTGCCAGATGTCAGCAATCAACTACTCGTAAAGCTTCGCGTCATTGTACGGCGGATGTTCGCACGCGATATATAAAGCATTTGTCGGTTCGAGGGCTTCCCCTGTCACCGGATCGATCGGCTTGAGCACAAAGCATAACAGAGAGAGCGATCGCCAATCCAAATTATCCAGCTTTCCACGTTCGTAACGGTTGACTGTTGCGGCACTGATACCCACATCTTTCGGTACGGGTTGATTTGTAGCTGTGAACAGCGCCTCTTCATATCCCTTTGTTTTGAACTCTGTTTCGCTGACAGACCAACCTGTTGTCTGTCTTGCTGCTTTTAAAATCTTCCCCAAACGCATCCGCCCCGTTTCCGTGAAGCGAACGGGACGCAATTCCTGCTCTTTGTCTACCACAGCTTTGTTAGAGAGTCCTGACATTACCTATCTGCAAATAATCTAGTCATAAAGCTTCGCGTCATTGTACGGCGGATGTTCGCAGGCGATATAAAGCGCATTTGTCGGTTCCAGGGCTTCCCCAGTCACCGGATCGATCGGCTTGAGCACAAAGCATAACAGAGAGAGCGATCGCCAATCCAAACTTTCTAACTTCCCGCGTTCGTAGCGACTAACAGTAGCATTACTAATACCGACATCTTTTGGTACAGGATCTCCGGCTGTCCGAAACAAAGCGGCCTCGTATTCTTTTGTGACCATTTCTGTTTCAATAATTGACCAGCCCCGAATCTCTCTAGCTGCTTTCAGAAGTTTTCCCAATCTACCGCGTCCCGTATCCGTAAATCGCACAGGGCGCAGTTTTTCCTGATCGACGACAGCCTTAAAGTCAAGAAATCCCGGCATTTTACAGATCCAATTTAACTATTATGTCAATCCTACGCCTCAACGTTTGGGTTCCAAAATTCAGTTCCGATCAACAGTAAGTCTTCTAGAGTAACCAACCGCTTTTCAACCGGGTGAACTGGTTCGAGAACATCGAGGAACAGCCACAAAAGATCGGGTGCAGGCTTGTTGTAATAGCCATTTTCGATTCTCGAAATGCCTGCAATGCTGACCCCCAAGACTTTCGGCAAAGGCTCTCCCCCTAGATTATAAAATTGAGCCTCATGCTGCTTGGTCTTTTCGCTCAGTTCGTGAACGCTCCACCCCCTAGCTTCCCGCCATGATCGCAGGAATTTACCCAACCGCCGCAGCCCGGTATCAGTAAATCTCCGTCTCAAGTATTCTTTTTCTCGCCTAGCTTCTGCTACAACCATCAGTCATCACCTATCTGCATAAAGCTAAGCTATCACGCCTGACTTTCTAGTGTAATTTTTAAGTTTGCAACTTAAGAATATTGTGTTACAATGTTGGAACAAAGTAAATAGACAGCCATGACAGCACTGTTTCGCCGCATCCAACCCTCGAAAAAGCTCCGCATCACCGTCAGGTCGATCGCCCAACTGCTCAAAATCAGCCAAAATCAAATTAAGCGAGTCGAATCATGGGCTTTCGTGGTTTTCGTGCATCGGCGGGACAGAGGCGGACAATTTATCTCGTACCGCAGGCTGGAAGAATGGCAAAATGCGATCGCCCATCATATCCAAACCTGCCCCACCCTTGGAGAACTCTCGCAGCTCAAAACATCCATTCACTACGACAGCCGGAAATTCAAAAAACAATGTCTCCAAAAAACACTTGACTTTTTCAATCAAATGTGCATTGAAAGACAAGACGAACTCAACATCTGGGAAAGCTTAAACAGCATTGCTTCCTAGCAGAAATTAGGCAGATTTCCTTTCCCAAAACAGAAGCGAAACATTTGCGAGCAATGGCGAGATAAAATCACCCCAAAAATCACCCGCGAATGCTCCGCCACATTCATGAAAGCAATCACCAAAGCAATTAAGACATTGCTTGAGCGATATAATCAAAATAAGGAGCTGCTTCCTTAGCATCCTCCTGATTGAGCAAAGCCAAAGAAGCTTCCTTCAAACAGCGGATAGCTTCGACCATGCCAGGAACAGGAACGCCCAGAGAATTATACATTTCCCGAACGCCAATCAAACCGATGCTTTCGATCGGCTCCTTGTCACCCGCCAAGATACCGTAGGTAATCAGGCGCAAGTACCAGCCGTAGTCGCGCAGACACAAAGCCCGTTCGCGTTGGCCGTAAGCATTACCTCCGGGGGAGATAAAGTCAGGGCGTTTTTTCCAGAGTTTTTTGCTAGCTTCTTCAACAATTTTTTTCTCACTGTCAGACAGCGCCGTAGCAATACGCACCCGCTGTTCTCCGGTTTTAAAAAAATCTTTGATGCTTTGAAGTTCGCCGGTACTGGGATAGCGAAGTTCGTCGTCGGCTTGGAGAATTAGTTGGCTAACTACGCTCATTGTTATTCAAAAAAATTGAGGATATTTGAGAGTAAGATTAATTGACATTCTCATCCCTTAAAGACGAGATTCTAGGTTGGGCGATTTACTTTGCTTCTAACATTTATCAACATTAGAAGTAGCCGATAAATCTCCGGAAACGTTATGCTTGATGTTCAAGCCAGTTTCCCTGTGTTCCAGGGTACTGCGGGAAAAACTCAAAAACTGCGACTGAGAGTTTTGATGTCGGCAGACACTTTGACTGTTTAACGAGTTTTTGCTACGTCGCCCCAACAGCATATCGCACAGGCACGGGTAGGGGCAACTCACGGCAGGCTTGACTTGCAGGTGGAAGCTTGGCTTTAGCAGCAAGACGTTCAGCAGCAGGAAGACAGCCTGCAATTGAGTTTGAGTGCGATGGCCTACGCCCCGCTTCGCTACGACTTATCTCAGGAAAGAGAGAGCGATATTGCATTACCATATTAAATCCTACCACGACTACTTGTGACCAAATCTAAATTCCCGACCCCAAACTCGACGAAATTGGCAAACCCTTGCCAGCAAGGTCAACTGATTGAGATAGAGATTACCGACTTGACAGACACCGGCGACGGAGTTGGTCGTTTTGGTGAGTTAGTAGTGTTTGTGCCCGATACCGTGACGGGCGATCGAGTCCTTGTCCGCCTCGTGCAAGTCAAATCCACCTATGCTACAGGCAAGCTGGACACACTTCTCGAAACATCCGAACACCGCATTCGAGCTAACTGCATTGTCGCCGACAAGTGTGGCGGCTGTCAGTGGCAGCACGTAGATTATCAATATCAGCTTGCAGCCAAGCAAAATCAAATCATTCAAGCCTTAGAACGGATTGGCGGATTTAGCAATCCCCAAGTTGATGAAATTTTAACGGGAAAAATCGAGGGATTTCCCCAATTTTTGGGATACCGCAACAAAGCGACTTATCCCGTGGCCATATCTGCAACAGGTCAAGTCCAAGCAGGTTACTATCAAAAAAGCACCCACAAATTAGTCAATCTCAATCAGTGTCCGGTGCAAGATCCGCGCCTCAATCCTTTGTTAAAAGAAGTCAAAGAAGACATCCACTGGCGGGATTGGCAAGTCTACGACGAAAAGAAACATACAGGAGAATTGCGTCATTTGTCCTTGCGGATTGGACGGCGCACTGGCGAGATGCTGCTAACTTTAATAGTTCGCACTGGAGAGTTGCCGGGACTCGAAGAGCAAGCATCAGAGTGGCTGAAACAATATCCTCAACTGGTAGGTGTTTGTTTGAATATAAATCCCGCTCAAACTAATGTGATTTTTGGTGCAGAAACTCGCTGCATAGCTGGTCGTTCTTATCTGCGAGAAAGCTTTGCTGGGATGAATTTTCAGCTAAGGGCTGATACTTTTTTCCAGGTCAATACTGAGGCTGCTGAAGCGTTGTTGGAGGTAATTGTAGGGGAATTGAATTTGCAGGGAAATGAGGTTTTGGTTGACGCTTACTGCGGAATTGGTACTTTTACTTTACCTCTGGCACAACAAGTAAAAATAGCCATCGGTTTAGAAGTGCAACCGGCGGCGATCGAACAAGCCCAATTAAATGCTGAGTTAAATGACGTGAGAAATGTCGATTTTCAGGTGGGAACTGTAGAGAGTTTGCTGCCTTCCTTGGGATTGACACCGGATATTGTGCTGTTAGATCCGCCGAGGAAAGGGTGCGATCGCGCGGTTTTGGAAGCTATCAAGGAAATCAAACCAAATCGCATTGTTTATGTTAGCTGCAAACCTGCTACTTTGGCTCGCGACCTGAAGATTTTGTGCGAAAATGGGGATTATAAGTTAGCGCGAGTGCAGCCGGCGGATTTCTTTCCTCAGACTTCTCATGTTGAGTGTGCGGCGTTTTTGGTGAGGTGAATGAAAGGGCGATCGGTTTTTGGGAATGAAAGGGCGATCGCGCTTATTTGATTCTTGGCATTTTGGTTGAGTGTTATAATACTATTGGTGCTAAGTTCCTAAGTGCGTGGGTTTGGATAGAATGGAAACTAGGTCTTTGAGTAAAGTCTATGTCGGCTAGGGATGTTTTCCATGAGTCTGTGAAATCCGCTCTCCTGAAGGATAATTGGGTAATTACCCACGATCCGCTGAAGCTAAAGTTTAGCGAAGACGATCGGCTCAGGATTGACTTGGGGGCGGAACAGCTTTTAGCCGCAGAGCGAGGTGTGCAAAAGATTGCGGTGGAGGTTAAAAGCTTTCTGAGTGAATCAGCTATGTTTGATTTCCACCTAGCCCTCGGTCAATTTTTGAATTATCGACTAGCACTCAGAAATTTGGAGCCAGATCGATCGCTCTATTTGGCAGTTCCGATCGCTGCCTATAATTCATTTTTCTCTCGTGCTTTGCCCCAAGCGGCGATAGCTGAGTATGATTTGAAGTTGTTGGTATACGACCCCACGAATGAGGTGATTGTGGAATGGATCGATTAGCTAAATATCGGCAGATTGTTCGCACTTTCCTGATGGAATATAGTAAGACTAAACCCATCAATGGCGACATAGAAATCCAGGTATTGTTTGACACCGAACATGACCATTATCAGATATTAGATTTAGGTTGGGACGGTCACAATCGGATTTATAGTTGCCCGATCCACTTAGATATCCGAAATGAAAAAGTCTGGATTCAACGCAATCAAACTGATGAACTGATTGCTGAGGAGTTAGTGCTGATGGGTGTGGCGCGGGAGGATATTGTTTTGGGTCTTCAGCCTCCCTATGCAAGGCAGTTTACAAGCTATGGTGTTGCTTAGGCTGTTGCGATCGCCCTTATAATGTCTTGTCACAAGGGCGATGGCGTTTTTTTAATGAAGGTTATTGAGGCTTTCCCTCCTCCTTTTCATCCATTGATATATTAAATTCAATCATCAGCATCGGCGAAGAGGGCGGATAAATCTCGATAACCACTGACAACTCGAAAGATTTCTACATTTTGTCCGATCGGCATATAGAGGATGAGATAGTTGTCTATGGAGAGACTGCGAAGCAAGGGTAAAATTTCGTCTCTTTGTCGTCCAATATTGGGAAATTGAGCAATTTTGGCGAATTTAGCGTCAAGATTGCTTAAAAAGCGATCTGCTCGATCGAGTCCCGATCGACTAGCGATGTAGTCTGCAATTTGCTCAATGTCTTGAATTGCGGGTTGAGTGAGGCGAAATTTTGGACTCATGTTTCTTTTGAACTGTAACGCGATGCCTACGGCTGGCTACGCCTACGCAAATTAGCTCGAATTTGTGCCATTGCGGTTGCACCGTCTACAACTTCACCGCGTTGGGATGCTTGCTGACCAATCAGTGCGTCTCGTTGGAGTTCTTGCAGTCGTCCTTGATAAATATCTTGCTGTTGTTCGAGTAGTTTAATGGCTGCAAGGATAACGTCGATCGCGCTGTTGTATTTGCCGCTGGTGAGTTGGCGCTGCACGAGGGCTTCGACTTCAGGAGGCAAAACAATTTGCATGGTGTTTGAGATGAGGAGTGTTGATTCTATTGTAGGCGATCGCCCTTCAATTAGATTGGTTTGTTGAGGGGCGATCTTTTGTATTCATGTCTTCTGTCATTGTTGGCTCTGAAAGCGAAGGTAATGTTAGTTGAAGGTGAATGTCAATTGTTATTGTATGAGTTTGATTGTTCAAACCTATGTTAACTATGTTTACTAACGGAATTTGGGGTGAATAATTGCTTGAGTGAGATTTAACAGAGGGCGTAGTTTTATATCCAGCTTCCTCTAGCCAGTTATGAATATTTCTCCAGTTGCTTACCTTTTGGTTAGGTACATCTGTAATTTTTTTAAAGTATTGATATAAAGTTTTAGATACATAAACCTCAACACCTTTACGACTTTGATGGAGTTGGCTAGCTATTTCAGCAGGACTGTGGCCGCAGAGCAAACCTCGGAGAAAAAGCTTTTCCCGTTCGGTAAGTCCCTTTCTCGCACGAGGAGAGACTTGCCACTTGGCTTCTGCCATAGCTTTGTAGAGCCTTTCCAAGTCCCAGTTATTCGCAGCCTCGGCAAACATCTCGTCACTGGATGTCATCGCAGTATGTCTCGCTTAGTTGATAGCTAAAGCCTAACTAAAATTATAGCTTTAGCTAGTTGCTATCTGAGTATACTGAGTTTATCATCGTAATAGCTACTCAAGTTCAGCTTCTTTGGACTAACAAGGCATCATACCACCCAAAGCTTGACTAACTAACGGTTTCAGGCTAGGGACTCTTAAAGAGATTTAGGGTAAAAAAGGCATTAAGGAACCGTTAGCTTGACAGAGTAAGCTTTCAGAGTTCTTGCCAATTGGCAAGAGCTTCAGATTTTGTTACTTAATTAAGTCAAGATTAATTGCTGCCTTTGCCTGAAATACTAAGTTAGGAGTAGCTCAAGCTGTTTTTCACGTGTTAAGCAAATGCCAAATGATTTTGACGATATAGTCGATGGAATTACGGAAGGAGTAATTAGTGCTGCTGCTAGAGGTGTTGGCAGATCAATTGCAAATATGGCAGAAAGAGCCTTTAACGCTCAAGAAGAAGATGAGTTTGTCGAAATCGATTCAGATGGTGTAGTTCGTCCACTCGAACCCAATCAATCTCCAAAAGGAGTGGCGCTCCGCGATCCAAAAGGGGAGTATTAGTTGCCTAACCTTAAAAGTAGTTATTAAACAATAAATAATGACAAATATTGCTATTAATCGTGGACTTATATTTCTCGGAAATGATTTATCTAGAGATAGGATGGCTGTTGAGAGTGAGAAAATTAAGCGCTACTATCCACAGTTTGCTTTTAAAGCATCCAAAGGGTCTATCAAGGCTGTAGAGGGGTATTTAAAGACAGCGGACGAAAACTATTACCTAGTTAGCATAGAAATTTCTTTAGAATATCCTTACAAGATGCCATCGATTAAGTTGCTTGAAAGAACCATTGAACCTGATTGTCCTCACAGATATCCGATGAGTGGCAATTTATGTGTGATGAAGCCAGAGCAATGGACTTCAAACTATTCATTGGCATATATGGTATCTAAGGCTGCAATCTGGGTCAACAAATATGATGTTTGGCAACGTACTAAAAAGTGGCCAGGAAAAGAGCAAGCACACTAATGAAAAATCAAAATTATTCACTTGAGTTTGATAGAATTAGCTATCTACTTAATCCAGAATTTTTTTCAGATAAGCGGATCACTGTTGTGGGTTTAGGTAGCGGTGGTACACCAGCTTGCGATCACCTTGTAATGAATGGTATTCGGATTTGGGAACTTTACGATCCAGATACTCTGGCATCTGAAAATCTTGTCAAGCATCCTAGAATGCGTAAAGATTTAGGACGACTCAAAGTAGACATACAAAAGGAGTGGATAGAAGACAGAAATCCCAATGTAGAAGTTAAAACTTTTGCAGAGGATGTGATGCAATCTCCGAACTTTATTGAGTCGGTTTGTCGCTCGGATCTCGTTCTTTCTTGTTCCGATAAAAAGAGTGTCAGAGAGTTTGTCAGTGACCAGTGTGTGGCAGCGAAAGTTCCTTTTGTAACAGCATCCGTGTTTCGGACAGGCATAGGAGGTGAAATTTTTGGCTACATTCCAAGTCAAACTGGTTGTTACAAGTGTTTACAACTTTTCTCCGAACTCAATCAACTTGACTTATCAGACGATGCTTTAGGACTTACGGAAGATGAAGAAAGTAGAATTTACGGTCTTGATGAAAAAGAATTTCGTGCATCAGGACTATCAATTGATATCCAAATGATTGCATTGATTCAAGTTAGGATGGCTCTCTCTATTTTGCTGAGAGAGTCAACTCAGTCAATGGCTACATTGAAAAGTAACTGGATTGTGTATGCCAATAGACCAGCCCCAGGAATATTCCGCAGTCATTTTGAAGCAAAGCAAATGCTTTTAAAACCTCAAAAAGTATGCTACTGCACTAATAGCAATCATCAATTGGAGGATTAGTATGTCGGGAGTTTTATCTTTGTTTGGAATAGGTAGAGCAGATGATAGGCATTCTAATCCAGACATATCAGTTGAAATTTTTGATACTGTTATTGCCAGAATAAGTCATGCAGTATCAGTTTCTAACCGTGAGGAAGGTGGAAAGTTTGTTGGAAAAATCAGTCAAAATCGCAATCATATAAAAATTCGAGTAGAAACTTATATAGACTCTGGCCCTCGTGTCAATAACTCAGTAGGTCACTTGATGCCAGATGGTGAGTATCAAGAAGCAATGTTTCGCGTGTTGGAGAAATTTGACCAAGATATTAATTACCTGGGTTCTTGGCATACTCATCACTGCAATGGATTAGCAGAATTGAGTCAAGGTGACATTAGGGGTTACAGAGAAACTGTGAACAGCCGTCAATATGATTTGGACTATTTCTTTGCTTTATTGATTACAGATTTGTATGGCGCGGAACTTCGGAAACGTTACTACCTATTTGTCAGAAGTCAAGGATATGCGGATATTCCGGATTCTGCCGTACATATTATTAAAGGAGCATCACCTTTAGAACAAATTTTGAAAAGTGCTGAAGAAGCTGCATTTGCTCATCGCAGCAGTCAAGCAAATTTCTATAGAGGTGCGTCTGAACATAGACCTCAGATGGAAGTAGCCGCAGATTTTATGCAAAAAATACGGAGTGAAGATCGAGGATGGATATTGAATAGCTTTCCTACGGCACAGACACTCGAAGCCAAAAAGGATGGATCTATATATTGGAGGTGGCTGATACCTTTAGATGATGGTGAGCTTAAGGTTCGTTATCAATATCCTAGCTATTCTTCCTCTAAGCCAGCACATCTAGAAATTATCTATGACAGCGAGGAAGTTATCTCAGAAAATATACTATTAAATTCTTCTCGGTTTGAGCAAATTGATAAATATTTAGCTCTGGCAATGGAGAAGGCGAAGTCAATAGCATCAAGAAACACAAAATGAAAAAATAGGGTAGAAGAGGAGTGCTCCCCTAGGCCCGAAATAACAAAAAGTGCGATCGCCCGTCTCTTGTCCCAAATCCATCCTTCGCTGCTACTTTAGCTTGCGTAAGTCAGGCAAGTCGGCATTTATGAGGACTTGTCAAAGCTCGATCGCCTTTCTCATCCCGAATCCCAAAGGGGCGATCGATCTTTTCCATCCACATATCCCAAAAGCGATCGCCCTTATTTTCTTTACTCGCGCACATATTCAACTTGTTAACATGAGAACATATCAGCAGAACAGGTGTACGATCGTGAGAATATAAAAATTGCAGGAAACCTAAGTGGGAAAGAGTACAGAAGTGCCAGCGAAGCGACACGACCCAAATTACATACAGCTATCGGGAGATGTCCGAAAAGAACTAGGACTTCAGTTTAAAGCTGCGTGTACTCTCAAGCAGCTAAATATAGGAGAAGGGTTGGAAGAAGCAATAGAAATATGGTTCCAGGCTCAGCAAGCCCCCTCATCCAGCAAAAGCAGCAAAAAGGGGGAGGAGTGAGAGATCCAGAACGGGAAAAAGAAGAGCTTGGCAATCCCATCAACGAACCCGTACAAGCGTATAACCTAAAAGAAGCGAAAAAGAAATGCTAACAGCTAGCAACTCAATATGAACGGTCTCTTGCAGATGTTCGGCCTGAAGGCAAAGCCTGGTTTCGCTGCTACTTTCAGTGAGGGAAAATACATGAAAATTCGAGAATCAGTTGGTCAAAGTGTATGGAATCATTCTGAGGGTTGGTGCTGCGAGCCTCTTGACCCCATACCGCCCGGTCATATTGCCCTAGCCGTTGAAGCGATAGATATTAATCTTGTAGACTGGGATATCGAAGAAATTGGCGAAAAAGCAGGTTTTGATATTCAGTACAAATACACGGGAGTCAATGACCCGAAAGATTCATCTTTAGCTTGCGTAAGTCAGGCAAGTGGGTATCTATGAAGACTTCTCAAAGCTCGATCGCGATTTAGAAACTTTGATTGCCGCCGGCATCCCGCGTCATTTATTTAAAATACTGACTGACAACGATGACATCGATTTGAAGCCTGTAACGCAATACCTCAAAGCAGTTTCCTAATGTTTTGGGTGTAACGCAATTGTTGCTTTTTCAAAGTGCGTGAAGCGGAGCTATCCCGTAGGGAATCGCCCTTATTTTCCGAAAGTGCGATCGCCCTCTCTTATCAAAAGAGTCAATAAAAACTTCTGATTTTGAACTACAAGTCTAAACGTGATAAGCAGTAATAGCAACTATTCCATCAGGACTATAAATAGCTTCAATGCGTCTAAAAGTAGAATGAGTCCACCACACTTTCAGGCGATTTCCCTGAGCCGGAGCCGTACCCATTTTACCGTAGCCTGCTGTTAATAGAAGTAACTCAAATTCTGTAGATGGCAAAGTTTTTACAGTAATTTGAGGGATACCGTCAAGCTTATGCTTATCAAGGGTCATAGCTACCTTGATAAGTGCTGTAGATGCGGTAGCCAGGGAATACTAAAGCAATGCCAATGGGACTGTGAATAGTCCCCGGATAGTTTTCTTCGGGCTCGCTACCCCCAATCCGAATTTTGAGCGCACCCAGCCAAATGTAGATCCCTGGAATCAAAGTATCTAAACTGTAGGCGATCGCTCGCATTTGCAGATCGGGGGGATTAATCGGTTTTAAATACTGTGGCTTTTCAGGTTTGGAAATGGACATGGCACTGATTCCCGTGCGGTATGGTGCAAAAACGGTTTTGTTGATTACACTTTAACATAACCTAAGTTTCACTTTTCAAGTGTTAAGCTTATTTTACTATTTTGTCGCGATCGCCCTTACAAATTTCATATCCCAGCGTTTGATAAGCCTGAATATACGCTTCTAGAGTCTCCTCTTGCGGTACACCGTCAGGCAAATAAAATTGCTTTCCAGGTATCGGTTGCCACCAACGATCGTCTTCCTCAGCAGCCCATGCAAAGCAGTTATATTCTTGAGATTTAGGGCGGGTAACTTGATAATCCCTGCAAGACACATTGGGTCACTTAAATTCAAATTAGGGTCTTCTATACATTCTATTCAATCGCGTAGCCTTGATTTCTCCCCCAATCTATCCAAGCTGATGCCATCTGTTTCACCCTTCCCCTTTGTTCGGGTTTAATGGGATTTTCACCCGTAATTGCACTCAACGCCGATAACCAGTAAAGGGGATTTCTTTTCAGCTCCGATAGCAACAGCGACACGATTTGTGTTCCCATACTAATAATTTCCTGATAGGCAGGATGCTGAGACATTTGGGCAGTTGAAGAAAGTCCAGCAACATCTTTCTCCCAATCCGAGGCTAGTGCATAAAATTTGTCAACTATCTCAGGGGAAATTTTAGCATTTTCGTTGAGAATATTTTGAGCTGTATTGGGTGAAAGACTTTCTGGCTGTGCGAGTAAGTTTTCGATGCCTATTAAAACTAACTCTTCTATCGATACATTCAAGTCGTTGGCGAGTTTTTGTAACTTCAGGAGTCGCTCATCAGAAAGGGCGATCGCGATCGTGTTCATCTGACTTACGCTCCTAGCATGATGCCTTAAGTATAGCCAATAAATCACTCACCTTTAGTCACCGTTAAACCAAATTGTAGCGTACGTCAGACATTAATTCTTTCGATTTCAACAGGTTGGAAGGATCAGACGCACCCTACGGACAGTATTTCGATCGCCCCCACCATCAACTAGATTCAAGCTAGATCCAGTGCGGCCTGAATCGGGGGGAGTCCAGAAGTATAGAATAGAGGTTGCGGAACCGGCACACCGCCCGATCGCTCGCCCCCAGCAATTTGTTACCCTAAAAATAGAATCTCCCCTCCCTCAACTCCCTCCCATGAACAACGCTTCTCCCCTGATTCAAACGATAACTCCAGAACGCTGGGCCGGGTTTAGTATGGACTTTATAGGGGCGGGTTACACGGGTTTGTTGGTCAAAAACGGCCGCGCCGTGCGTACCCTAAAATCCGGGCGACATTTCAGCTTTGCCCTTCCCCTGCTGGAACAGGCTCAAATTGTCCTCGTAGACACCAAACTCCGCAATTTGGAGGTGCAGTCGCACGGAGATTTTTTGTCTAAGGATCGATTTTTAATTGATGCCACCCTGACTGTTATTTATCAAGTTATAGATCCGAAACGAGTAGCTTTGGAATTGTCCGATCCTATAGGTGCTTTAGCAAGTGCAGTTAAGGATTGTATGGGATTAGCGATCGGGCAAATACCCCTACAACAGCTTATCAGTCAAGGACGGCTGTTGCTGCGCCAAAATTTGCTCGATCGCGTCCAAGATTTTTATACCCTAGGCTTTAACTTAGAAGACGTGCGAATTGGCGATGTCAGCTTTCCCGAAACCAACGGAGTTATTCGCCAAGTTGAGGGAATGAGTGCCCGACAGGAAGCAGAAAATGCCGCCGCCCTGCAAATGAGAATTGCCGAAGCAGGCCGTCCGATTGTTCCTCAATCTCCCGTACAGCAGTTAAACTTAATTTCAGGTAATTCTCCTGCGAGTCTTCCAGCTTCAGACACAGCAGGAGGGTTCGATCGCGATTTACAACAACTAACACAACAACTTGCTCAAAACAGTCTCCCAGCAGGGAGAAATCCTCACCAACTTGCACCAACCGTACTCGCAAGCAGCGATCGCAAAACAACCGCATATTTAATCTACAAACTTTCTGGAGAGGCGATCGCCCTAACAGCCAATCCTTTTACAATTGGACGCGAACCAACCAACACTTTAGTATTACAAGACCCGCAAAGTTCGCGCTACCACGCTCAAATCCGCCGCGCCACTGACGAAATTGGCAAACAGCGATATCAGCTTGTCGATAGCGGCAGTTCCAACGGCACTTTTGTGGGTGGGCAGAGGCTGGCGGCTAACGAGCCTTTTTGGCTGCCAAATGGTTGCGAAATTGCGATCGGCGACCAAAAATGGATCTTTCAAGATTCGTGAGTAGGAGGATTTTTCGGCATGAAACTGGCTGCATTTTGAGTGAAGTGTAGCACTTCTGCGTCAAATGAGGTACGGTTGGTAGTTGGTAATTAGTAGGTAATTGCTGCTGGCGTACCTCACGCTACCGCAAAACAGGGATCTCGATCTCAACGGTTAACTTGTTTCAATGTGCCAGTAGCGTAATGCCTGAAAGGATTTCCGAAGATTTTTAGCAAAAAAATGCTGTTTTTGACTCAGGTTGAGAGATAAAAACATCAGTAATTGACCCGATAGACCGCCTCAAAGCATTCCCAATGCTTGTGCTATTTTATACTCAAAAACTGTTTTTTACAGCACCATTGGATAATTAAAAATATAAGCAAGCGAAAGCCGACTAATGTGATATTTACAGAAATAGATTCCCATCGCTTCGCTACACTTAAAACAGTCAGCCGTTCCTTGCCAAATCATGGATGCGCTCGAAACCACCAAGTATTGTAAATTTTTTTTACACTACCCATCATTAAATGTGAAATAAGATAATATAGGCGGGTACAAAGCCTTTATTAAACCCAGGCTTTCCTCTGCTAGACAGGCACTGCCGAAGTTGATGCGGTCACAGCTCGCTATCGGGTAAAACTACCGCGCGGCCTTGTTCGGGTCACACTTAAGTGCAGAATTGGTAGTCAGAAATTAAGTAGTGATTGGCACATTTCAATACTTTAGACAGTTTGGCGGCAACCGTATAATAAGGCTTTAAAGGCGATTTCGCGAGCGAGCTACCAACAGAAAATAGAGGGTTTCAGATTACGAGGTAAAAAGTGTCCGGACTATTGACATTTCAACAGAGCAAATATTCTCATTAGTTGTCAACTTTCCTAAATTAAAAACTTAAGATATGAACCGCAGCCACAAAATTTACGAAGATCCAAGATTGTTATTGATACTGGGTGCGGTTGGGGCGCTCGTCCTTTACTTATCTTGGGATGCAGTCACAGCCAGCAAGCTATTCGATCGGTACGATATAGATCAATACTATATACGCAGCCGCTGGGCGATCGGTGAAGGAGTTTTGTTTAAAGATGTATGGTCGGATTACTTGCTGCTTCCTAATTTGCTATTTGGACTTTTCCGCTTTGTATCAGAAAATTTACATCCTTTATCCACCAGCTTCAAAAGTTTTTCCTGGCTGTGGGTGACAGTATCTTGGTTCCTTTACCTGTGGGCGACTTATATAATTGCCACCAAAGTATCGACTAGAGCGCTTTGGATTTGGTTAGCTCCGGCTCCGCTGTTTTTTACACTCGTCAGATACGATATTTATTTAGTAATTGCTACTCTTTTTGCCCTGCTGGCAATCAGAAGTGAAAAATACTTAGAGGGGGCAATGTGGTTGGGGCTAATGGTTGCCCTCAAAGGTTATGCCTTGTTTGCAGTTCCTGCGTACTGTGTATTCATATTCTACAGAAAAGGACTCCCGACGGCAATTAAAGTTGCCCTACTGTGTATAGTCCCCTTCATTCTCGGCAACCTCATCGTGCTCGGATATGCTGGAATGGAAGGTCTGAGAATGCCTTATGCGGCCCAAGGAGATAGACCGAACATTGGCGACAGCACCTATGATGCGTTTTTCTTTTTGCTATCGCCTTTGTCATTAGGAATATCGCCGATAAGTGAAGTACCTTTAGTTCCAACTAAAATAGCCCAATTCCTTCAGATTTCGATTTCATTCCTGGCTGCTGGCCTCAAACCCAAGACATTTGAGGAATTGATTGATGCCTTTTTAATCGCGATTTTAGGATTCATCTCATTTTCTAAATTCTACTCTCCCCAATTTTGCCTTTGGGTGACACCTATCGCCTGTTTTTCTGCCTCGCGGAACATTATGTCGCTAGCTGTAGCTTTTAACTGGGTTTCCTTCATTTGGTATCCCGTAGTGCAATTCTTTGCTGGTTCTCGAATTGTACAGTCCACTACAATGTATTTAGGGGGGTTATCAATTTCTCTATCAGGTGTATCAAAAATACTGTACAAAATTACTGTGATTGTTATGTCGTCTGTGCGATTGGCAATGATAAGTGTAAGTTTTTGGCAGTTAAAAAACCGACTGTATCATGTAAAATCTAAGGAAGTTTAATTTGGTCATGCAACTCAAAAGAACCGCAAATAATTGGGTAATTTATTTCTCAATTTTATTAGTTTTAGGGATATTGTTCAGAGGGATTAATCTGGATAAAAAGGTCTACTGGTATGATGAAACATTCACTTCTTTACGAGTGGCAGGTTACACAGAAGCAGAAGCCGTAGAAAATCTCTCTAAAAATCGCTTAATTACGGTAGAAGAAATACTGAAATACCAGAGATTTAATCCTGAAAGAAGTGTAGTTGATACTATCAAAAGTTTGGCGATTGAAGATACTCAACACCCGCCTCTTTATTATGGACTCGCCCGGTTTTGGATGCAGCAGTTTGGCAGTTCCATAACAGCGATGAGAAGTTTTGCGGTCGTTCTTAGTTTGCTAGCTTTTCCTTGTATTTACTGGCTGTGCATTGAGTTATTTGACTCACCGCTAACGGGATGGGTCGCTGTATCGCTAATAGCTGTTTCACCCTTTCACCTAGCTTATGCTCAACAATCACGGCAATACGGTCTTTGGGTTGTAACAATCCTCTTCTCTTGCGCTGCACTTCTAAGAGCGATCAGGGTAAAAACTAAGTTGAGTTGGGGAATTTATGCAGTAGCACTAGCAGCTAGTCTCTACACATTTTTATTTTCAGGACTGGTAGCGATCGGTCACGCAATCTACGTGCTTTTTCTGGAAAAATTTCGCAGGAAAAGTCCAATAATTACTGGTTATATAAGGGCGTCTATAGCGGGATTTTTGATATTTGTGCCGTGGCTTATAGTTGTAATAGTTAACTTTTCCCAAGCCAAGCAAGTAACAAGCTGGACAGCGCTCAAGGGCAATTTTATCGGACTATTTAAGTCATGGGTGGGGAACCTAGGTCGAGTGTTTTGTGAAACACAAAATGAGAAGATAGATCAATTAGTGAGTTTGGGAGTGTTAATCTTAGTAATATATGCCCTTTATTTTTTGTGGCGGCACGCTCCTCAGCCAGCTCGCTTATTCGTTTTCCTTTTAATTGGTATCACAGCAGCCGCACTTATCTTACCAGATCTGATTGTAGGAGGTATACGTTCTACTTCGGCTCGATACTTAATCCCATCTTACCTAGGAAGTGAACTTGCTGTTGCTTATTTAATTGGTAATAATCTCGAAGTTTTTTTGAACCGAAGCAAGGCGAATATTTCGTTCTCAACTTTAATGATTATTTTGCTTTTTACTGGTGGAATCGTGTCTTGTGGGATTAATTCACAAGCGGAAGCTTGGTGGCATAACCCGGGTAATCCTGTAGTTGCTCGTGCCATTAATCAAGCTGCAAACCCGATCGTAATTAGCGATACTCATATAGCAGATATACTATCTATGAGCCATCTTTTAGATCCAAAAGTACGACTGTTAATCGAACCTCGATGTTATACTTGTCGTATTAACTCCAGCTCGGAAACTGAGCTGTATTTCCCGAAAGTTCCGGGTATTTTTAGCGATGTATTTTTATTTAGTACATCATCTTCTGAGTTGTGGATACAAGAACTCAAAAAACAGAAGTCCGATCGCATAGAGCTTGTTCTTCAGTCCTACGAAAGCTCTCTTTGGAGGCTAAAGCAATGATATCTCAGTCGCAACAGCCAGCAGATGGAGCGCTCCCAGTTGCCGAGTTTTGCTTGCTGTCGGTTGACTAAAGTCTGTTTGTACTTATCAGTTGAAGTTTGACTCATGACACTGAGCGAGCATAACTTTAGTAGATCGCCCTTACCACAAATTCTCCCTACCCAATTCCCTATACTCCTGAGTAGAATTCTCTTCCCAACCTTAGGGGGGATATCTCCACAAGCATTTCGAGCGACAATTTGTCAAGATGGAAAATATAAGTAGAGGACAACCTGATGAACTTTTCTATACAATCTGTTTACAACTGGTACCGCGACACCCTCCGCAACCCCAAGTACCGCTGGTGGATTATTCTGGGAACGCTGGCATATCTGGTAAGCCCGATCGACATAGCCCCAGACTTTCTCCCCGTCATCGGACAAATTGACGATGTGGCGATCGCAGTCTTGCTGATTTCCGAAGTTTCCCAAATGGCGATCGACTACTTTAAATCTCGCCAAACAGAAACAGCTTCTGCATCCGAAGCCACCGGTGCCAATTATTCTGAAGCCAACGGCAGCACCGTTGACGTAGACGCAGTTTCTGTAAAATAATTGCCAAAAATAATCGAGCGCTACAACCCCGACTTCTTAAAGAAACCGGGGTTTTTGTTTTTTAAATGGCAACTGCTGAGATCGTGCTCAAAACCTGGTATTTTTAACTATGATCCATCTGTGCTAACAAAAAATTTTTATAGATGAAGTTTAGCGAAATAGTAGAAAAACTTAACTTAGCCACCAGTCGCACCCTCACAGCGTCGGTTGCTACCGATCCAGAAATTACTGGCCCTGCCCCAGTTGATGAAGCTGCACCGGGCACAATCAGTTACATAGAAGGTGCTAAATTTGCCGTTCATACAGCCACTACAAATGCTTCGGCTTTAATTTTACCCTTAGATGAAAGCCTGCAAGCTCAATGTGACGATCGCAACATTGCTTGGATTGCCGCGGCAGATCCGCGATTGTTATTTGCTGAAACGATCGCCATTTTCTATCAACCGTTTCGCCCAGCATCCGAAATTCATCCCTCAGCCGCCGTTCACCCCTCAGCAGAAATTGGTGAAAATGTCTATATCGGCCCCCACGTCGTTATTCAAGCAAAAGTCAAAATTGGCAGCAACGTTTGCATTCATCCAAATGTTGTAATTTACCCAGATGCGGAAATAGGCGAAGGCACTGTTTTACACGCTAATTGTGTCATCCACGAACGTACTCGCATCGGGGCAAATTGCGTGATTCACAGCGGTGCGGCGATCGGCAGCGAAGGTTTTGGGTTCGTGCCGACAGGCACAGGATGGGTGAAAATGGAGCAGTCTGGCTGCACTGTATTAGAAGAGGGCGTTGAGGTTGGCTGCAACAGCACGATCGACAGGCCCGCTGTCGGAGAAACCCGCATCGGCCAGAATACAAAAATTGACAATTTAGTACAGGTAGGTCATGGCTGTCAAGTAGGGAAAAATTGCGTTTTTGCCGCTCACGTTGGCATGGCTGGCGGGGTAAAAATTGGCAACAATGTAATCTTGGCAGGTCAAGTGGGAATTGCCAATCAAGCCAAAATCGGAGATGGGGCGATCGCCACCGCTAAAGCCGGAATTCACAGCGACGTGCCCGCAGGTGCGATCGTGACGGGTGTTCCAGCAATTCCCCACAAACTATTTCTGAAAGCCGCAGCCGTCTACAACCGCTTGCCGGAAATGTACCAATCTTTGAGGCAAATTCAGCGAAAGCTCGATCGGTAATCAGTTGGCAGTTGGCAGTAGTCAGTTGGCAGTAGTCAGTAGTCAGTAGTCAGTAGTCATTAGTCATTAGTTATTAGTCATTAGTTATTAGTTATTAGTCATTAGTTAACAGTCAACAGTCAACAGTTAACAGTCAACAGTCAACAGTTAACAGTCAACAGTCAACAGTTAACAGCCAACAGTCAACAGTATTATAGTTGCCACCCATTAAATGTGGAATAGTATAACTAACCTGCGACTGCTGTCGCCGTCAATACCAGCAATTGTCAAAATAATCTTGTTTTTCTCGACTTGGATTGTTGTGTGGCTTCCCGCAGCGATTGTGCTGGCGAGAGCCCTCAAATGGCATCCGCCCCAACCCCTAGGAAACAAAAAACTACCTTTACTAGCTTCCCTATACCTGATTGTCCCCTTCATTTTATGGGCGACAAGTTGGATCGAAAATACATCTTTTATTAACTGGGGTTGGGATTGGCAACCCGCAGTTTTGATGTCATTGCTGCGGGGATTAGGATTAGGAATAATCAGCTTAGTAATTTTATTCGGTCTGCAATTAACCGCAGGCTGGATCGATCTAAAAAAAAGCGAAACTTCCACCGAAACAGGCGAAAAAAAGATTAATTTTTGGACTTTAATCCTTAACCCTGCTAGTCTGCTGACTCTGTTATTAGGACTGTGGATTAGCGCCACAGAAGAGTTAATCTTTCGCGGCTGCTTGCAAACAATCCTCCAGCAAGATTACTCAGTGCTAATCGCAGCAGCGATCGCCAGTTTCATTTTCGCGATCGCCCACCTAATTTGGGCAGCCAAAGAAACTCTACCGCAACTGCCCGGATTGTGGCTGATGGGGATGGTTTTAACACTAGCCCGCATCGCCGACAATGGCAGTCTAGGATTGGCGATCGGCATTCACGCAGCTTGGATTTGGGGTATAACTACCGTAGATACAGAAGGCGCAATTAAACCTACTTCTAGCGTACCAGAATGGATTACAGGAATAGCAGCAAAACCGCTAGCAGGTGCAGCCGGAATTCTGCTACTGCTAGCAACAGCAGCCGTACTTTTGTTAATTTAAATAAGACTTACCCTAAAAAATCCGGTTTCTTATAAAACATTGGCTCTCCTATATTTGTGGTATAAATGATAGTATAGCAATCCTAAATCATGTGTGAATTTCTTACTCCCTCCCCTTAGCAAGGGGAGGGGTTAAAAAAATTATGACTCCTGCAATGATTGCTATATAAGCGTCTTCCTCATCCGGGATATGGGGCCTGCACCACGAGAATTTTTATTTTGCTGAGCACCATAAACTCAGGAGATTTGGATTATGATATCAATTCCGGTTGCACTCCTCATAATAGTTGACTGTTAATTGTTAACTGTTAATTCGAGGTCGCAAAACTCAATGATGGTTGAGTGTTGAATGTTGACTCGATTTTACGCTCGACGATCAAGCGCGGATTTGATATGATATCTACTCTCTTGACTCAAATATTCAAAGGACGCGATGGCGGTGGTGGCATTGGCGGTTTAGCGATCGCCAGAGACTTAGAATAGCGAGCCTCTAAAACACCAGTTCTAAACTGAGCCACTTTTTCTCCTTTCCTGTGAAATACTATCACATTAACCCGACTGCTGTAAATAGTCAGATAGCGCTGTTTGACAATGAAGGCAAGAATAATAAAGACAACACCGATAAAAATACTGAGAGTCGGAATTCCTAACCAAAACAGCCACCAAGTACAACCCTCTCCTGTTTCAATCGCTCTAACATCCTCAATCGGAATAAACACCTCTTTTGTTTCTAATCCAAAAAAAGATTCCGAGCTGATTTGTAACATTTCGCCTGCCAATTTAACCGTAATTGTGCCATTACTTTGAACTGGAACAATCCCCACAATTTGACCAGGTGTACCGCTGATTTGGATGAGTTGATTAGATTTCATATTTATTGTCTATTGGCGGTTCGGAAAAGCTATTAGATCGCCTCGTTTTAGGATTTAGCACGTCCGAAAAATTGTATAACAACAACCTCGACCTATTTGTTGACTCAAACTTGCTCTACCTATCGCCACAAGTACCACTAAAACCTCTTGCGTATAATAAGAAAGCTGATGCCCATAGCTGTAAGGTAAATCTAACTGGCTGGCAACTGGTTTGAGGACATCTGCTGCTTCATCTTTATTAACTTGATGTCCCTTGAGTTGATTGTACAAATACTCCACTACTTCACAAGTAATGTTTTTTGTAAATACGATTGTAGGTCTTTGAGCCTTAATTACATCTACTCGATAGTTTGAGCCTTCACGGTAGACTAGGTGGCAGTTGCGTAATCTAACCTCTCCAATCAATTCGCTCTCCATCTGTTCCTCCTATTTGATTTTCTAAGCAATTAGCAGCGATCTATCTTGGGCAATTTACAAATAAAATTGCTCATCTCCTGTTTACTAAAACCCAAACTCTTCCCCAAGTCTCCGCCTCAAATCTCCAGATAGTGGTAATTGGCGGATTTCTTTGCAAATTGCAGCATGAGATTCTCCATTTTGAATGCGCTGCCTGTAAATTCCAATTAACAGCGCTTCAAGACCGTACTTAGATAACATTTCTGTCGCTAAACCGGTGATGCCCAGCAAAGCAATGCCACCGAACATTCCTGCTGGCCCACCTAACATGGCCAAAGCCGTCGTAATTGCGGCCGCTCCTGCAAAACCTGTAGTTGCCATCACAATTAGAAGTAAAATTACAGGCAATCCTAGTCCTGCTGCTTTCCTAACAAACTCGTCCATAATGTCGCTCCTAGTCTGTATATAGAGGAATTAAAAATCCGAGAATTTGGTTTTTTTGCCTTGAATTTCCTTTAACAAAAGGCTTCACTGAAACCAGCCCCAAAATTTATTTACTGATTTCATGAATTTTTCCTAATTTATTGAAGGATTTGGTATGTGTTTAAGTTTTATCTCTAGTATCTTACCTAGTCCCACTCCAAAAACTTGATAGACAAATCATTGTTACTGCGATCGCCTAGTTGAAGAGCATTGTTCATGATTCTCCTGAATTCATAACCCTGATTGCGAGCTAATACACCGCCAAGCTTAACAGTCAAAAATTCGACTACAGCTCCGTCTCGTTTATCGATAAATTGGACGCTGATAGACTGAACTTTAGCCGTCTTACTTTGCTTGTTGGTCAACCGCCCTACAAGAAATCGCTGAGTTCCTGTATTTTCCATCGCTAATCCAGTTAACTCCAGTCCATTCACGAGCTGAACCCTAAAAGGGTCTGGCTTCCGCGGGTTTTCAGGTGGTTTGGGAAATCGACAAAGCTCATCGAGAGATTGATACTGTTTTCTTTCAGAATTCAACTGAAAACACCCCGGATATTCTTGGGCGATCGCCCTCGGAAACAGATTGAAAACAGACAGAAGCGCGATCGTCGGTAAAGCGGTTATCAACTTGACGCACCTAAACATGGCCTTTTACTCTCCGATCAGCAACGATACTCGTCAGTTGTTTTAGTCCAGCAGTTTTCACAGGTAATCTGGTTTCGACCTCCACTGATTAACCAGGGTCAAACCCAAAAATTATGCAAAGCTGAGGGGGAAACTGTATTCAGGTTCGCTGAACTCAGAAAGCTCTCCGGCTGCGCCGACTTTCTGAAACATCCACCGCGCCTAACTGAGATTAATGTATCAAGGATAGTTCTAATTTGTCAAGCTAATGCTCAAAAAAAACTCATTAAGTGAGAAATAGGCTCAAAAGTCGATTTCAAAAGGTTCTAGCCCCTCTAACGGCAACTTAAACAAGGTCTAAACCTTTACAGATAAAGTATCCTGACCTGGAAATGGCTCCAAAATTCAGCCGATCGCCCCTCAATTATTCTGTTGTCTATCTCGTTTACCTACTTTTAAGTGAGAAAAAAGCCCATATAATCAAGTTACAGCCCAGAAGCCTCTGTTTGCGCCACCCCTCATTTCTTCTGTTGTCTATCTCGTTTATCTCGTTCTAAGTGAGAAAAAAGCCCATATAATCAAGTTACAGCCCAGAAACCTCTGTTTCTACTGCCAAAATTCCTGTGTTCGCTTATTTCGCGCGATCGCCCCGTCCTTTCCCAGCTATCTTTGAGTAGAACCGCCCGCTTTGTAATACCTGTATTCAACGTAGTATGAAACTTCCCGAAGATTTTTTAATAACTTTAGCCACTAAAGTTGGCATTTCCGAAAACGAATTTGAAGTCTTATCAAGAGCCATCAAAGGCGAATCCATGTCTGATATTTCAGACCAGCTTCGTGTTCGCAAAGATGCCTTACAAAAACGCCTGGGAGAAGTGTATAAAAAATTTGAAGTTCAAGGTGCCGGGCCGGGAAAATTAGCAAAACTCCAGCAAATTCTCGTAACTGAATACCAGAAACAAGTTGCCACTAACCGTCACGATACTACAACCGAAAGTGAAGTTGATCCAACCCTAGACAATACCCGCTTCCAAGACGCAACTATCCCTCAATTTTCACCGCGTATTGATTGGGGAGAAGTCCCAGATCCAGAACCTTTCTACGGGCGTAATTCCGAAATAGAAACTCTCAAAAAATGGATAGTAACAAACCGTTGTCGAATAGTCACAATTTGTGGCATGGGAGGGATTGGCAAAACAGCATTAGCTACCCAAACTCTACAACAAATTCAAGGGGAATTTCAAACCATAATCTGGCGAAATATCGCCACCGCTGACCCCATTGAAAAACTCTTGCCAGACCTCTTGCAATTCCTATCTCATCATTCAGAAATCGAGATTCCCAAACCCAGCAACTCACTCATCGCCCAATTAATAGAATATTTGCGTTTAACCCGCTGTTTATTAGTCTTCGATGAAGTCGAAACTATCCTCGCAAGCGGACAGCTACCAGGACACTACCGCCCCGGATACGAAAGTTACCGGGAACTCTTCCAACAAATAGCACAAACCCCTCACCGAAGTTGCCTGCTTATCATCAGTTGGACTCACCCTATAGAAATTTATAATGTAGCAGAAGAAACCTTACCTTGTCGAGCTTTAGAACTGAGGGAATTACCAGAAAAGGATGCCAAACAAATCATTTTATCCGCCCCAAAATTTTCTATTTCAGAGAGTAATTTGCTATCAGAACTCATTTATCTATATGGTGGCAATCCCCTCCTTTTAAAAATAGCCGTCACTCACGCTCAAGATATGTTAGCGGGCAATTTAGCACAACTCATCAAAAAAACTCCCTCGGTTATTGAGGGGATTGTCCGAGATTTTTTTGAGCATCACTTTCAGGATTTTTATGAATTGGAAGTAAAAGTGTTGTCTTGTTTGGCAAGCAATAAACCCGCCACCCTTAGCGAGTTGCAATCCAGTCTACTATTTGCTGAAGACTTATCAGAATTGAAACTGGCTGTAGAAATTCTCATCGAGCGATCGCTGCTGCAAGCCCTCACCGAGTCTGGGGAAGAACGCCTGACAGTCACCCCGCAGGCTAGGCTATTTATCACCCATCAATTAATTGCTAAATACCTAAATCAAATTGGTTACAAGAAATACTTAGAGAGCGAGTTACAGACGGCAAAATGTTATTTAACACAAACCATTCGCTACAATCCAGAACTGCCAGCAGCTAACTACAATTTAGGGTCAACCTACGAAAAACTAGAAGATTTGTCCAACGCTCGCCAGCACTACAAAAAAGCAGCAGAATATAAAAACAGTCGCGCTGCCGCTGCGGCTGTCAATAATTTAGCTCGACTGGAAATTCTCAGCGAAAATTTTGACGTAGCGGTAGAACTAATTCTCTCCATTTTGCCACAAGTTAATGACAAAATGGTGCAAGTCACGCTCCACAAAAATCTGGGATGGGCTTATCTAGGACTGCAACTTTACAGTGACGCAGAGACTCACTTGCAAAAAGCAATTGAATTAGATAAATTCTATCCTATTGCACACTGCTTGCTAGCACAAGTTCTCGAAGCAAAAGGGGATACAACAGCCGCTCTTTCTTGCTGGCAAAAATGCCTGAATTGCTCTGCCCAAGGCCAACAACAAGAAGGTATGGCGTGGAAACTTCCAGAATTAAGTATTTGGAAGAGCTTTGCGCGCGAGAGGATCAGTGCTTCGAGAGCATCTCACTTTTGCCGCCAAGCTAGAAATTCGAGTTAGGAGTTAGGAGTCAGGAGCCAGGAGAAAAGAGGAAGAAGGAAGAAGGAAGAAGGAAGGAGCCAGAAGAAGTGTTTTTACAAAT